>JAADHT010000061.1 GCA_013151705.1 Kiritimatiellota bacterium
ACCCGAAACTTCGAAACACAAACTCCACATCGTTGTCTATTGTTTTCGGAATTCCCACAACCGCTATTTCCAGTTTTCTCCTCTCGATCTCCAAATGTATATCATGAGCGCCCCGCAACGTGCCGTCTCCACCAATGCAGAAAAAGATGTTGACATTCTCGCGTTCGAGGGTGTCAACTATCTCCTCCACGGATGGACATCCCCGCGAACTTCCCAGTTTGGTTCCGCCCAGGTCGTGAATGCTCGTCACGATCTCGGGAGTCAACCGTTTGAGGGAAGCTGGCGGATTTTCCGCGAGCCCCGCGTAACCGTAGCGCACTCCGACGATGTCGCTCACTCCATAGAGGTAATGCAAATCCATCACCAACGCGCGGATGACATCGTTCAATCCTGGACATATTCCTCCGCAAGTCGCAATGGCCACTTTGACGTCGGAAGGATTGAAATAGATGTACGCTCCACAACCGGCTTTCTCGAAACCGACATCCGATATCGGTTCATGGTCATTAAAAGTCACTCTTTTCAAAACCCTCTCGGTTTCATTCATAAAAGACGCCTCGTCCCATCCGGCGGCTTCACATCTCTCAACCAACGGGCTTTTTTTCTTCGGATCTCCAAGCTTTTTCACATCAAAATCACTCATAACACTTCCTTTTTTTCTCCACTCGCGCCTCGAGACACCGCTCGTATCGGTCCATAATCGAACGTACATACCGCCGCGTCGACGTTATGGTGATGCGGTCGGCCACCTCGCCGTCGGGATCCTCCGGAATCCATGCGGTCATTCCCATGGCGCCGGCGTTGTATTCCGACAACGCAAGTTCGACACTATGCTTGTAACCTCTCCATTTGCGCAAGGCTCTCGCGAGATACCATGTTCCAATCTCAAGATTCAACTCGGGATTGAAAAGCAGTCCGACTTTAGGCGACTCAAGCCCATACGCCACCGCCCAGTCCTCCACGGCGCCGTTCCGCGGGCGTATCTGCATCAAACCGACTTCACCTTTCGCACCTCTGGCGTTGGGGTCGAATCGACTCTCGCGCCAGATAACAGCCTTGATCAAAGCCGGATCGACGCAATGCCGTTCCGCCGCGTCCTCAATCATCGAATCGTAACTAGGTCTGGAACGCGTGAAAAAACTCAATGGATGACGATATGAAAGCGTCAGCGACAAAACAGCGGAAAAGACAAGAAAAGCGCTTGGCAACAACCATCTGGCGGATGCTCTTCGCCTGACCAGTTTCGTATACATCAATTCACCGCGCTCTTTTGAATTGGACGCACGTTTCACGATGAAGGTCTTCCGATCTTTCGGAAGGCACTCTCAATCCTAAAAAACATCAGGAGAAAGGATTCTCTCCTGGATACGGAATAGATGGCGGCAACGGATACGACGGAGATATTCCAGTCGCCAGTTTCATGGCGTCGAACAAAACGCCTCCGGCATGTGTAAGAGTCAACGCCGTATGGTGCGGATAATTACCGTCGATGAGGACATGGCGATAGAACCTGCTCATATTCCGCACAGCGACAACTCCAATGGCGCCGAAAGAGCGCGGATCGACATCCAAAACTCTTCCTTCGGCCAGATAGGAGCGCAGCTCCGCTTCGGGGGTGGCCTGCAACCTGAAAATAGTAGCGTCTCCTGCTTTAAGCGTTCCCTCCAGGGTGCCTCTGGTGATGTCTGGCTCGGCACCTCCCTCCATCAAACGATTCATTATCAACTGGTACTTGATGGCGCAACCATCGCAAAGCATGTTTTTAGCGGTATTGCCACAATGAAATCCCATAAACAAATCGCCGGAGGAAAACCCCTCGAGTTTCGAAGAGTCCGCGATCAAATCTGATGGCACGGTATTGTTGATGTCCAAAATGGTGGCCGTTTCGCCGCCGGCGAGCTGCGCCATGTATTCCGAAACGGCTCCGTAAATATCGACCTCGCAAGCCACCGGAACCCCGGATGCCGCCATACGGCTGTTCACGTAACATGGAACAAAACCGAAAGCGCTCTCGAACGCCGGCCAGCACTTGTTCGCGAAAACCGCGAATCCGCTCGCCCCGAGATTCTCCTCGAGAAAGCGTTTCAACGCGCTTTCGTACTGGGCTAGGGAGTTAAGCATATCCGGATAGGTGTTGCCACCACCTAATTCCTTGGCCATCTCGGCCGCTATATCCGCGACATCGGAATTGCCCTCGGCAGCCTTGAAAATCTCGAAAAGATCCAGTTCGCTGTTCTCCATCACCTCCACGCCAATGTCGAAAAGCGGCTTTATCGGAGCGTTGCAGGCGAAAAAGTCCTGCGGTCTCGGGCCGAAGGATAAAACCTTCAATTTCTTCAACCCGACAACCACGCGCGCGATTTTAGCGAAACGCTCGATCTCGTCCGCGATTTCCGAGGGCAGCCCTACAGGAGACTCCGGAATGTGCGCCCGAAGATTCCGCAGAGCCAAATTGTATGAGCAGTTGAGCATTCCACAGTAAGCGTCTCCGCGGGCACCGAACAGATCCTCCGCGGTCTCTTCGGCAGCCGCGCAAACCATCGCGGGGCCGTCGAATTTCTGAATGAACAATGTTGTCGGCCCCTCCGGACCGAAGTTCCCCAAATAGACGACGACCGCGTCAACTCCCTTTGATTCCAATTCCACCAGCGCCTTCAAAACGTCGTTTTCGGATTCGATTATGGTCTCGCCGGGAATTAGCTCAAGCCCCTTCTCCTCGACCGCGGCCAAAACGCGGGCAAGTCTCTTTCTTGAAAGTTCGATGGGGAAACAGTCGCGGCTGACGGCCACGATTCCGAGTTTGATCGATGGAGTATTCTTCATTTCAACTTCCTCCTTAGCGGTACATTTTCCCGCGGGTTTCGCCCACAGTCGTTCGGACACCCCGAAATAAGCGGGCGTATGGCTGTGAGACCTTTTCGAATGGGGTCCACTAGGCTTGACAATACAACGAATCACCCGCAAGTCAAACGAACGCCGAGTTTTTTTAGGTATTTGAATCTCTATTAACGAAGGAAAATATGGATTTTTTTCGTTATCCGCCTTGTCGGTTGCGAATTTCAGATTATCTTACGAGTCCTTCCGCCGCCCCCTTCGGAGTCCGCGGAGCCCGCGGACGGAAAGATGGCCCGGGAGGTTGGGGGTTCGACTAAGCGAACGAAAGCGAGTCTGTCTCGGAGCGAAGCGAGGGAACTCCACGAATGCGTGTTTCAATATTTTAATGGTGGTTGTAGCTCAGTTGGTTAGAGCGCCTGGTTGTGGCCCAGGAGGTCGGGGGTTCGAATCCCCTCATCCACCCCATTGTTTATGTCCGAACCGAAATACTTCGTCTATATTCTCCACTGCCCTGAAACCGATTTGACCTACGTCGGACAAACAGACAATCTTATTCTTCGATATTACCGTCACCGCGACAAGCAAAGTCGTTGGACATCCAGAATGCAATCTGCTCTTGGTTACCTGAGTCGATCCAACGTCGGAGCTCCTCGATGATTTAACATAGCGCACAATCGACATTAATAAAAATTCGCTATGTTTTTACTACGGATAACTACGGCTTGAATGCGTGAGTACCCATGAAAAACATAAGTTGTTCCGGTATCGTCAATGGAGTTTGTATCGGGCGGGGCCGGATTCGTAGAGGTTTCCGCCATGGCAGTCTATCGCGACAATCGCTGGAAAGTCGCGCACGACCAGCCGCCTGACGGCCTCGGGACCGAGATCGGCGTATTGGACCACCTCGGCCGACACAACGCGATCCGCTAGAAGCGCGCCCAATCCACCGCCCGCCGCCAGATAGACGCACTTGTGCTTCATCATCGCCTCGACCACCTCCGGAGACCTGTTCCCCTTGCCGATCATCGCCCGTATTCCAGTTCTCTCGATAACCAGAGGCGAATAGTCGTCCATGCGGTAACTGGTGGTGGGGCCCACGCTGCCGATGGGCCGTCCCGGTTTGGCCGGAGCCGGACCGGCGAAATAGACCGCGCCTCCGACCAGATCCAGCGGGAGCTCTCCCTCGGACTCCAGGATTTCGCACCAGCGTTTGTGGGCGGCGTCCCGCGCGGTGTGCACAACGCCGTTGAGAAGCACCATATCTCCGATCCGCAAGGCGACAACGGCTTCCTCGCTCATCGGCAAGTTTAATTCAATCGTTCGTCGAGAAGGCATAATACGATTCCTCACTTTATAAGAGATGCCCCCATTCGCCGCTAAAGTGGCATGCATGACCAACCAGACGTAACAATACCATACTTTCGTCTCTATTTCAAAGCCCATTCCTTTATCGCTGTTTGAAGCTTGACAAAAGCTTCCAACACACTAGTACTGCGTATAACTTAAAACTTCGCTTTGACTCCGAAACGGATTGGCGCCATGAGAACGCAACCGCGGGCAAGAGCCTTTCGGGTTTCAGCCTCCCCCGCGGACGCGGAAAGACGCCTCTGTATAGCCTGAGTCAATGGCGGAGCCTGGAATTCGGCAGAGTGTGGATGCTACGGACGCGTTGCCGACCCTCTTTTCAAACAAGCGTCGGGACGCCGTCGAAAAAATGTTCGATATTTTGAAAAACGCGACACCGAACCGCCGCCTTCACGCGGCGTCGGACATGAACGCGCGGGGGAAAATGTTCATAGGCTTCATAGCCGTCATCCTGCACACTCTTCTGGAGAACAGGTTGAGAAAACACGACATGCTGAATACGATGACCGTGAACCAGTCGCTCGACCTGCTGCGTAAAATCCGCGTTGGCATAGCCTCCGGAGGACGGAAGGCCATCCAGGAGATTCCAAGCAAAACAGGGAAGATGTTGGAAGGTTTGAACTTGAGCATTCCCAAAATGTAGTTATATTAATTGGTGGGAAGTTTGAGTAACAATACTTTTTGGGATCTTATAATTTCTTCAATAAACCAAAGAATCCAAAATGAAAAAAATAATGAAACCAAATACATTATAACAAACAATATAATCATTGAAATACTCCATCTCAACTCATTAAATCTAAATTTCACATATATGTGGCCAAGTAAAAATGCCATGAAACTAATGATGCACCACTTACTCATTCCACTATATTTTGCCATTTTTATCATTGCATACCAT
>JAADHT010000045.1 GCA_013151705.1 Kiritimatiellota bacterium
CTCTCATGGCATCTATGCGTAACATGAATGCAACAGTCGTTTATTATCGGGCGCGGCAGTCTCATAATTCTCCAATTTATGATGATTTCAGGGAGAAATTAACCTAACTCAAGTATAGCTCATATTCACTTAAAGTCAAATTGATTGTAGTTTATTTTGTTTTAAAGGTATAATAAATGTAAAAATATATCGCAAGTAATTTAAAGATAATGAACTACATACCAACGTCCCCATCCCAACCCACCATCCCAGGACGGCATCACCATCATGGGTGCTGAAGGCGGAGCTCGATTGAACCCGGGATCCGGCGAGTTCACATTGTCCAGACAGAAGTTTGGCGAATGTTTTTCGATTGACGTGAATCCTCATCCCCGGCGCGGCGCGCCATGGCGTGGCATTTCATCGAATGCGCGAAAAAGGGCGAGCAGATCATAGCGCCGGTCCGTTCGGGAATGGTCAATAATCTCATTCTCGACGCCATATACGAGTCGGCCAAGAACTGCAAGTCGGTCGATATCGATTGGAGCGCGGTTTCATAACGTGTTTCGAAGTGATTCAAAGCCGACTGGTGTTTCATTGAAAAACCACCCGCCACCCATAATGGGATGCCGGGTGGTCGTTCAATCTTCCGCGATTGGATCGTATGTTTTCTCTATTTGACGTTGGATACCAGAATGTCGGGTGTCACATGTGCTCCGTATTTGGTCTGCACGCCGATATTCATCGTTTTCTCGTCATTTCGCTTGTTGACGTAGGCTGGGTACATGGTGGCGATTTTGTCGGTGACTTGCACCACCACATGCGCGAGGAGAGACGAGGTGTCGGTGTATTGCCATTTTCTGATGGCGCTGTTCCATCGTTTGTTTTTCACGCGGCGCCAGGTGTTGGACGGGAAGGTAATGGCCAATATCTTGTCTTTGGGCCATTGCTTCATCCATTCTTTTTTGATTTTCTCTTTGAGTTCAGCTTTGTCGGAGCCAGTGTAGAGATCTTTGTCAAGTTTTTTGTCAGCCAGTGATTTTGTCAAAAGCGCGTCCGCTTTCGAATACAGGATCGCTTTGGCTTTGGCGGCTATTTGCTGATATTCTTTGATCTTTTTTTGAATGTCCGGTGATTGACAGGAGCCGGAGTCGGCGAGATCGTTCAGGATCTTGAACGCGGATCCGAATTTGTCTTTGGCGCGGTTGAACATATTTATGTCGTTGTTTTTTATCGCCGCCGCTCCCAATTGTTTCGCTTCCACAATATTTTGGGCGGCTGTCCGGGAGCGCATAGTGAATATCCGACCGCTCCTGCCGCCATGACCGCTTCTCGCCTTGTGAAGTTTAGCGAAAGAAGAGTTTGCGTAAAAGAGAAGTGAACATACCGCAACTGAGCACAGAATCCTTCCGAGCGACTTCGAGACTGCTCCATTGTTCCATCTTTTCATCTTATTCTCCTTTTTTTCCGCGCGGGAATCTTCGTGGCGCGGTGTGTTGCGAACTTTTAAAGCGACTTTACATATATACCACGTTTTCATGACAAGTCAAATATTCACACTTGCTCACTTTCGCTCCAAGCATTTGACGCGGAATATCGTCCATAAGGAACGCTTCTTTTGTGAATCCAGCGAATACGACAAAAAGAATTCTTTCAACGAAGTTCTTTTGGCGGGATTGCGGGCGACGGCGGCTTTCGCAGAAGATGGCTCTATTAGGTCGAGGGCCATCAATCTCTCATTTCATTTTTCGGACTGGGAGCGGCGGAATTTCGATCCAGTATTTTTCGAGCGATTGACGTACGACAGGAAAACCAAGGGATACGAGAAAGCCATTGATTTGGCGAAATTGATTTTACTGCGTTTGAATCCTCAAATCAAATCAGGAAAGCATAATGTCTCGGCCATCTTTTTCGATATGAATCAGTTGTGGGAGGAGTGGCTTCTTTCGTTGTATCGTTCCACATATCGTGACAATGATTCCGTGTGCGTGCTAGGAAACCAACGCAAATGGTTTTGGGAAAGCTTGGGGGATGGTTCCAGAGTCTACTCCGAACCTGATATCGTTGTTAAGGTGGGAGCGGGAAGGATTGTTGTGCTTGACGCGAAATGGAAAATACCGTCAGACAAGCCTCATGAACATGATATGAGGCAGATGTTCGCTTACAATTTGCTTTGGGGCGGTAAGGATGCGTGGTTGATTTATCCAGCCGTCGGCGGCGCCAAACACAAGGAGGGGGTTTTCAAATATGAACCAGCGGGAAAGCTGGGGTTGTTGCCCGTTGATATTTTCGACGCAGAAGGCGCTCTCGTGGATTTCCTGGAGCTGCCTGAGTTTTTGATCGGGACTGAAGTCGGATGAGCCGGACTGGATGTCGCCATCGTGAGCTATGGAACTTCCGATCCGGAGGTTTCCGCGATGGTTGTGTGCCGGAATTCAGCATTCGCTTAGTTTTTCCGCGGCGCTAGGAGTGGAAGTCGACAATGGGGGGCAATCGAACAACGAGAAGTCTTTTCTCGAAGTTCGAGTTTTTAAAAATTGGCGAGGAATTCGTCCATAAAATTCCATCGCGATGGAATTTTATATATAGATTTCGCTGATTCAGCGAGATCTCGTAATAGTGTATCGCGCGCTCGCCGTGGTTTGGGACGTGTTTCAGCCGTCGCTCCACCAGCTATGGCTTGACATAGCGTTGTCTTCCACCTTCGCGTAAAGCTACGGCGGGACAGACGGCGATAAAATCCAATGGGAGCGGCAGAATTTCCTGAACGGCGCGTCGGGCTGCTTGACAAGGGGGTTTGCCGTGGTAGAATGCGATGTTCGCGATTCGGCGTTTCGGACAAACTCCAACAAAGGGAAAAAGAGTGTTGAAATTAAAATATAAAAAAACATTCTGTATTTTCATGTTTTTTCAAATTGCCGCGTACGGCGATTCGGCTCCAACACCTATTTTCCCGCCTGTCGGTTCGAACATCGCGGCCCAAGCCCTTCTGCAGAACCGTTTCGAAAATTTGATTCTCGGACTCGGCGTTAAAACTTGGAAGGAGCGAAAAGAGGTTGGCGAGAAGATCCTCTCTCTTCTCCGCGAAAACCCTCATGCTCTGCGTTTTTTTCTTTTCGCGACGCGAAAAGCCAAGGAGCCGGAGATACGTTTTCAGGGGTTGAAGGTGTTGAAACTTTATTTCGACCGAAACGTTTACGATCCCAAGAGGAAAATGGGCTTTATCGGAATAAGCCTGGCCGTCGGCGGTTATTACGTCTTTGAAGGAATCTCCTATGTGCCTATCAGAGTGGTTTTCCCAAAAAACGGTTTTCCCGGGGAGAAAGCCGGAATCAAAGCCTGCGACCTGATTTTGACGGTCGACGGAAAAAAATGCTCGCGGAACTTCTCGGTCGAGGAGTTCGTCGATTACATCTCGTCCAAATCACCCGGGGACGAGGTAACGCTCACTATTCTGTCGCATGGTCAAAAAGTCGAGCGGCGGGTCGTTCTGACGGCGCGGCCGGAGGACGACGGGACTCCGAGCGTGAGAAAAACGAAGGACGAATTGTTCGACGCATGGTTGAAAACCATCGAGAAACCGCGGGCGCACGGGAAACTCTGAATCTTGTCGTCGGCCACCCCCTTTTTGATGGAGACAATGTCCTATCACCGGGATTCGTTGTCGCCGGTCGGTTTGTTGCTTGTTTTCGGAATGGCGGGGGGCTTGGGCCGTCCCGAAGTGTTGTTGGATACCGGAATCTCTCCCATTATAATTGTTGGATTGATGCCATCCTTCGTTATGACGATTTTCGAGTTGTTTTTCAGCGAGGATTCGGTCACCTCCAATTGTTTCAGGTCTTTCGCCGCGCCCTTGAAGAATTTCGCCGCCGCCTCGTTCACCAGTTTGATCGCCTGGGCCTGTCCTTCCGCAACCTTGATCTCAGCCACCTTTTTCCCCTCCGCCAGTTGGATGGCGGCCAGTTTGTCCTGTTCGGCGGCCTCGAAGCGTCCGGTGGCCAGCAGCTTCATCGCCCGTCGCTCCTGTTCGGCTGTTTTCTGTTTGTGCATCGCCTTTTTTATGTCGGCCGGGGGGTCGATGAGTTTTATTTCGACCTTAGTCACCTTCAAGCCCCACTCATCCGTGGTTTTGTCGAGTGATTGCTGCAGATTTTGGTTTATTCGCTCCCTCGCCACAAGACTCTCGTCCAGAGTCAGATGTCCGAATTCCTGACGCAGGTTGGTGTGCGCCAACTGTATCACGGCGACCTTCCAGTTGTCTATCGAGTAGAACGTCTTTTTTATGTTCTCCTCGGAGTAGTCCGGACGGACCCATATTATGCCGTCCACTTTTATCTCCACGTTGTCCTTTGTTATCACCTCCTGGGGCAGGATGTTCATCGTGTGTTCCCTGACGTCGCGTATCCGCGTGAGTTCGACGAACGGGATTTGAAAATTCAGTCCGGGTTTGATGAATCTGTTGTAGTCCCCGAAACGCTCGACGATTCCCTTCTCGAAAGGCCTCAACACATAGGCGAATCCTCTCTTTACCCTCATAACGTTCCTCCTTCGCGCCGGAGCGCTTTTGTTATTGAATTTGTACTTGGATATTCCTTCCGCCACAGGCGGATAAATGTCAGACTTGTCCGCCTGTGGCGGATATTGGATATTCAGTTTTAATGTCTGGCGAATCCCGTCGATTTCATCTTTTTCGAACGGAGTCTGAATTCAACCTTGCGATTTTCTCCAAGCGACCGTCAACTCGGGAATGTCTATTCTCACCGGAGCCAGCTCCAACTCCTGGTCCAACTCGACTTCGCCGAGGTTTCGCAAAATGGCGTCGATAGCCAATTCCGGGAAGAGAACTCTGCAGCGGTTGTCCATTTTTTCAATCACAACGCCCGCGAAACTCGCGGATCCGCGTTGTTTTAGCTCGACGAGCGTCCAGTGCGTTATGCCGCGGCGTTCCGCGACGGTGGCTCTGAAAGCGCCCGTCTCGCCTTGCGTCATCCGTTCGAGTATTTCGGATTCGGGCAGTGTCGGCTCGTTTTTGAGGAACGACCGTATCTGCTGGTGTACCAGCAGGTCGGAATAACGGCGCAGGGGGCTTGTGGCTCTGGCGTAGATATCCAGTCCC
>JAADHT010000133.1 GCA_013151705.1 Kiritimatiellota bacterium
TCGGCAAAAACGGCAATATTCCGTTTTTCATATAATTCACCAAACCCAGTTGGAATGTGGCGTTTTTACTGATGTTCACCAAACCGAACTGCATTCCAACGACATCATCCGCGATGTTGACCGGACTCGCTTGAATTCCGGTGATTCGAGTTGAGACGCAGAAGAGGGGGGCTGTTTGAATTCCTCTCACCTCTTTGGTGCAACAGCAGAAGATAGCGGTTTCAATTCCGTAGACCTTCGTGTCACCACCGGAAACGGGTAGTCCGAAGCGCAACCCGCTGACGTTGGAGTAGTTTGAGGAGGATGGCGTGCCCGGGAAGAGTACCAGCCCGAAAAAATCCCAAGGCAGATTCTCGGACGCGTCGCCGGCGAATGAAACGGCTCCGAAGAAAGAGAGAAGTATAAAAGTAGCGATAGTTTTTTTCATAGTGGGTCTCCACTTTTTAGAGCGGCGGCAATGGGGGGGAGAGCGAACTCCCTCTCTTTCCCCGCGTCGCTGTTTGTCGATTATTTCTCTTTTTTGAAATAGATGTTGAACACTATGGTGAATGGTATCCAGCTGTTTCTGATGATGTTGACGGCGCCGAACTGGCATCCGTTTTTCTCGCTGTAGTTGAAAATTCCAAGCTGGACGCCTTTCGTCTTTTTAGACAAGTTTACCGCGCCGCCTTGAAATCCGGTTATCGATTGTGAGAGGTTGACCGCTCCGAACTGGATGCCCGTCAAATCCATCGCCATAGTCACGGGAGCGGTTTGGATTCCGGTCAGCTCCTCCGCCATTGCCAAAGTGCCGTCCGCTTGGATTCCCCAAAGCGTTCCGGTTATACTTGGACCGAAAGACGACGCCTGCACTCCGTAGATCCGTCTCGCTATGCAAGTGCCCCAAAACGACGCTTGAACACCTTTCACATATCTCGTTCCACTGTATAGAATGGATGGTTCGACACCGAAGACGCGGCCGTACCCGGAGCACATGGGCGCTCCAAGTTTCAAGCCGTAGACGTTGGATGTTTTCGTGTAGCTTGGAAACTTCGGCAGGAAACCAATCTGAAAGAGAGACCAGTGTTTCATGGAATTGGGCGGCGTCTCTGGAGCTGGTGACGATTCCTTCTCGTCGATCGGGACCACCACTGTTTTTTCGACCGCCGCCTTTTTAGCAGGCGCGGATTTCGCGGAGGCTTTTTTCTGCCCGAACAACATTGGCGAGCAGCAAAACGCCAGAACCAAGACGGCCACAAATGTCTTCCTCATTTCGAACCTCCTTGTTTGTAACGACGAAAAATCGGAATTCCAGAGCACTACAAGCCGAATGTAGCACGTTGAATTTGAAAGTCAAGTCGATCAATCGAAAACGACCGTTTTGTTCGAATCGACTATGACCCTGTGCTCCAAATGGGCTTGAAGAGCTTTTGACAACACCCTTCGCTCTATTTCACGGCCGATTCTTTTCAAATCTTCGGGAGAATGTCTGTGCGACACTCGTTCGACATCCTGTTCTATGATCGGCCCCTCGTCCAATTCATCGGTTACGTAATGCGCAGTCGCTCCGATCAGTTTGACTCCGCGTTCGTAGGCTCTTTTGTAGGGGTTTGCTCCTTGAAAAGCCGGAAGGAAAGCGTGATGGATGTTTATTATGGGGTTTCCGAACCGCCGCAGGAAATTTGGCGAGAGAATGCGCATGTACCTTGCGAGAACGACCAATTCGATGTGATGCCTGAGAAGAAGTTCCAGCACGGCGGCTTCCTGCTCCGGTTTGGATTCGGAATTCACCGGCAGGCAATGAAACGGTATCTCGAATTGCTCCGCGACGAATTCCAAGTCGGGATGATTGCTGATTATGACAGGTGTTTCACAGTGGAGCTCTTCTTCCTGGCGCTTCAAGAGAATATCGTACAGACAATGTGATGTTTTCGAAACGAGCAGCGCCACCTTGCGAATGTGGTCGGAATAACGGACTGTCCATTCCAGATCCCGTTCGTCGGCGAAGCCGGTGAAATCATTTTCCAAGGCGTTTCTGGAAGTCGATAAATCATTCATATCGAGAGCGATTCTCATAAAATAGCGGCCGGCGTAAGAATCCGTGTGCTGCCGGCAATCGAGAATGTTGAATCCCCGGTCGTAGAAAAAACCGGCTATGTCGGCCAGCAATCCCTTCGCGTCGGCGCGTTGAACAAGAAAAATTATCTCACGCATCGTACATCCTCTCGTAATAGGACAGATAGTCGCCCGATGCGACCGCGTCAAGCCATTGTTGATTTTCCTCGTACCATTGGATTGTTTTTCTCATTCCGGTTTCAAAATCTACGGTTGGAGCCCATCCGAGCTCGTTCATCAACTTCGACGAGTCTATGGCGTAGCGCCGATCGTGTCCGGGCCTGTCCTTTACGAAGGTGATCAGCGACTCGTCCGCGTCCAGGAGCCTCAAAATGGTTTTGACCAGTTCCAGGTTGGTCTTTTCGTCGCAGCCGCCGATATTGTAGACCTCACCCGTCGGCTCCGACTCGAGGACTCTCAAAATGGCGGCGCAATGGTCGTGGACGTAAAGCCAGTCGCGTACCTGCAGCCCGTCTCCGTAGAGCGGAATGTTTTTTCCGTTTTTTATGTTGTTGATGCATAGGGGCACCATTTTCTCCGGGAACTGTAGAGGTCCGTAGTTGTTGGAGCAACGAGTCATTACGCAATCCATTCCGAACGTGTGCCGGAAGGAATGGACCAAGTGGTCCGCCGCCGCTTTGCTGGCGCTGTACGGCGAGTTCGGCTTGATGGTCGTTGTTTCCGTGAAAAGTCCGCCGTCGTCCAGGGAGCCGTAGACCTCGTCCGTGGAGACCTGTAGAAACCTTACGTCGCCATCGGACGATCTGACCCGCTCCAAGAGGTTGAGTGTTCCCATAACGTTCGTCTCGTAGAACACTCTAGGGCCTTCGATGGAGCGGTCAACGTGGCTTTCCGCGGCGAAATTGACCACCGCGTCGACATTGTTGTTTCCGATTATCGAATCGATCAACTCAGCGTCGTTTATATCGCCATGGACGAATTCATGGCGGGGGGAGTCCACGTATCCCTCCAGATTCGCCAGATTGCCGGCGTATGTCAACGCATCCAAATTGACGACGTTGATGTCGTCGCGTTCATCCAGAACCATTCTCACGAAATTGGAGCCTATGAATCCCGCCCCGCCCGTCACAAGTATGTTTTTACGTTTCAAATCACTCGGTCCATTCTTGAATAGGTGTTGATAAAGCTCATTCTGAAAATTCCGCGTTCGTCAGGACGATTGCGCGTTGTCCCTCGCGGAAGTCGCGCATGTCTTCGGTGTTGTTGGTTCAAACATCGACACGACAACCATCTTTAGATATGCCATGAATTATTCAAAATACAAGGGGCAATTGCCGTCTGACTTCAACTTAGTCAACAAATATTCGAACTGGATGTCGTCCGACGCGTCCACCATCCCGCTTGTGAAGCGCCGCACCCGTCCGCGTTCGGATAAACTCCGCCCCGCTCCGAGGCTTTCTTGCCGGACGAATTAGTTGATTCGAGCCGCTTCAGGTGTTCGGTAGTTCGAACTTCTCCGCCATGGAGAGAGCCCTGGTCATCGCTTTCGCTTTGTTGCTGGTCTCCTCGTATTCCATTTCCGGGATGGAGTCGGCCACTATTCCGGCGCCGGACTGGACATACGCTTTTTCGTCTTTCAGAAGAGCCGTTCTGATGGTTATGCAGGAGTCGAGATTGCCGTTGAATGAGTAATACGCCACGGCACCGCCGTAGGGGCCGCGCCTTTCGCCCTCCAGCTCGCTGATTATCTGCATCGCGCGCACCTTTGGCGCGCCGCTGAGGGTGCCGGCCGGGAAAGTGGAGCGCATGACGGCGTCCGCCTCCAAACCGTCGGCCAATTCGCCGGTCACGTTGGATACTATGTGCATGACGTGGCTGTATTTCTCGACCACCATCAGCTCGTCGATCGAGACGGATCCGCTTTGGGCTATCCGCCCCACGTCGTTTCTCCCCAAATCGACCAACATGATGTGCTCGGCCCTCTCTTTCGGGTCATCGAGCAACTCCTTCTCGAGCGCCGCGTCGCTTTCCGGATCCGCGCCGCGCTTGCGCGTGCCGGCGATCGGACGGACCGTTATCTTTCCGTCGATGCACTTCGCATGCACCTCCGGGGACGCGCCCACCAGCGAAAACCCGCCGCAGTTCAGCAGAAACATATAGGGAGAGGGGTTCAGCATCCGCAACGCCCGATGCAGGGAAAGCGGCGATACCGCTGTGTCGACGGAAAACCTCTGCGAGAGCACTGATTGAATGATGTCCCCATCCATTATGTACCGCTTGGCGGCGGCGACCATGGACTCGAACTCTTCCCGGGTCTTGTTGGAGGATAGTTGAACGTCCGGGGCGTCGAAATCCAAATCGACTGGCGGAAAAGCGGCCGGACGCTGGAGTTTTCTGGATATCGATTCGATTTTAGCGACAGCGTCGTCGTAAACCTTGTTTGGATCGCGCTCTCCGTCAAGGTGCGCTTGTACGATTATCCGGATGGTGTTTCTGACCTGGTCGAAGGCGAGCAGGGAGCCGGTGATCATAAAAAAAGCGTCCGGAACGTCGACTGGCGTGAATTCGGGCTTGGGAACCGTGGTCTCGAACTCGCTAACCACGTCGTAGGCGGCGTACCCGACAGCTCCGCCGGAGAACGGCGGCATGCCGGGAACATCCACCGGCTTGTATTCGGACAAGACGTTGTGTATCTCCTCGAAGACGTCTTTCCCGCGAATCTCGCGGACATTTCCGTCTTCGTTTGTGATCGCGCCCTCGCCGTCCTTGTGCGAGAAGACCGCCATAGGCTCGGAGCCGAGAAAAGAATATCGGGCGATGTTCTCGCCGCCGGCCACGCTTTCAAGCAGAAATGAATACGGTAGTTGATTGCCGTCATCGTCGTAGGCGATTTTCCAGTAGGCGGACACGGGCGTTTCGGTATCGGCCAAAACCTCGGACGAGACGGGAATCAGATTCCCCTTCGCCGACATCTCCACAAATTCTTCTCTAGTTGGCGTTATCATAACTTATTCCGTAACAGTTGAAGCG
>JAADHT010000169.1 GCA_013151705.1 Kiritimatiellota bacterium
GTAAGTTGGATGTGATATGTGTTCCTGTGGGTGATGGAGCCTTGAATTGGGAGGGATTAAGCAAGAGGCTTAGAGACGATAAGTATGACGGTTTCATTGTTGTTGAACCAAACGTTATTTCCGAAGAGCTTGACCGCACTTTCAGTCATGGAATCCAATATTTGAAATCAAATAAACAATCGAGCCAATTGCAAAAGTCTGAACAGCTTGTCCCCCATAGCTCGTAGAGCGGAGGAGGAAGCCGTGCGGCATCCCATTATAAGCGTTAGGTGGATTTTTCCAAGGGGATTCCCCATTCGTTGTTATACTTGTTTAGGTTGAAAACTTAACTTTTATTCCCCCCGTCATTGTCGCCGACTGGTGATCCGTTACAAGAAACAGAATATTCTTTCTTTTCATAATTTTTTATTCAGGAAACCGTTTATCTTCTCAATTTGCGTGGCGATTTTCTCCCTGGCGTTATATAGTTTTTCCGGGTCGTCGGGATAGGGGAGAGTTTGAGCGGGATTGGGAATCAGTCCCGGTACCAAGCCAGGCAGATCCACCAACTGATTTGGTATGTTCATCACGCTCTTCGACTCTTTGAGCAATTTCTGGTATCCCTTGGGCTTTTCTCGCTCCAATTCAGCGATCTTCTCTTTCAACAGAAAAAAGTATTCATAATCCTCCAGACCATCCCTGATGACCTCGAGGCGAACGGAACTCAAAGGGCCTTTCCGGCCGGGATAAAGAAGATAGCCCCCTCCGTCATAGGGATATGAGGAAGGCGTTTTTTTATAAGGATAAGGGCCGTTCTCGTAGTTTGTGTAATTTTTGCGCGACCAATAGTTGACACCGTAATAAAGAACACCGGAGATATTATATTTCCAGCTCAGCCAGAAGAGAATTCGATGGCTTATTGCCGGAAGGCCTATATCAAAGTCAGGATAATTTTTCTGCCAACCGCAGACATACCACCAAATTTCATCACCCGCTCTTTTTCGTAAAGCGTAAAACAGGGAGTTGTATCTCTGTATCTTGGGACACCATATATCAATATAACCGATAAGTTCGGGAGCGGCGATGGAGTTGATGGCGATAAGTCTTTTTAAATCCGGAACCGCATCCTTGATAAGACCGTACGTTTTCTTTACATAGGCATACTGTCCCTTTCTTTTGTTGGGCTCGTCGAAAACCTTGATATACGCCTTATTATCATACCATCCTTTCTCTTTAAGGTGATTGGTGTAATCACGCAGATACTGAATGACGATTTTCCTATGCTCCGGAGAGAATCTTTTATACCTCAGGATACGGGACTTGCCAGTGGTCCTTTCCCGAACGGGAAGGTTGGCGAAATACCGGAAAAAAGCCCCGCCGCATTCATAGAAACTGACATTTAAAGCGTTGGGGTTCTTACTCATGTAATACTCGAGGTATTGATCCGCCACGGAGAAGTCGAAAGAAATGGATCCATCCGGTTCAATAAAGGCTTTGACTAGAGCCGAGGAGCCATTGTCCGCGTAACTGATCCTATGACTGGTAAGTATATCGCAGTATTTTTTGTATTCCTCAAAGGTTACCTTGTCAAGATGGGCAAATAACTTGATGTACCGCCAATGTAGCCAGAAATCCGTCTTAAGGTGGAATTCCCGGGGAAGAGTGAAGTTCCGCACCTTCACGCTCACTTTTATCTTGGTCGAATGGGAATTTGCCGGTTTGACGTTGATGAAGCCTTCATAATCTCCGGGGGGGGCAGTTTCCGGGACATATACCGTAACCCATACGGGCTGAATCTTTCCAGCCTCTATCGTGAAAGTCTTTTCGTCAAAGAGCGGATCCGGCCATACCCCCTTATCCGTCTTGACATAACCGACTACGTTATACTTTATGTTCCTCACGCCTATTCTACTATTTGTCTTCCTGTTTACCAGATCGGATATCTCCAGTCTAATATTTTTCAAAGTTTTCTTAGAGGATAGAACGATCAGCTGGAATCCCTCATATTCGTTTCTGGCCGCTGTGATGTCCGCGGTATTCCCGACATTGCCGGGAAAAGGTTTGTCCCTGAATATCTTTTTAAGGTTTGAGGCCACGCCCACACGATAATCCACTTGGATATTATTAGCCTCCGCACTTCTCAACCAGCTGCCTGAGAATAATGAAACCCAACAGATCAAAATTACTCTGCTTGCCAACTTCTCCATTTTCGCATCTCCTTTTTTGCTATTTTTTATTTATCGTTGTAGGCTGGAAAAGGGAATTGAACCCGCGCATGACGCTATTCCCTTTTTTACCTTAAAATATGATGATTCACTCCACATCATCCCATTCGTTGTTAAAATTCGAGATTTGAGGAGACGATGACCTTGCCAGTCTGTCAGTTGTCGCTAAACAGCAATGAGGAGGTCATCATCATTAATGAAGTTAATGTGTTGGAGGTGTTTAGTCAAGCGCCGTTGGGTGAAGTTGAAGCAAATAATGAGAGGTCATGGAAAGTACCGTCGATGCCAAGAGGGAGCCTCTGCTCATCTCGGATTACACAGTCCATTCCTAGTGGAGCAACATCCCGCTCCACACTTCCAGCGTCATCGAGTTCCACCACACCTAGGGCACCAGCGAGCAGTTCCACAGCGGATATAAGTCGGAGTCGGGGTTGGAGTGGTATCGGCAGTTCGCGGGGGCCGGCGATCACAGGAAAGAGCTCGCTTGGCGCGATCGATTCTCATGCGTTGGAGCCGGCGGCGGTCTCGAAGTCTACAACTTTTACTTGAGCACCGAGGAGTTTTTGAGGAAATACGATGGGAATTATCTGTTCGGAGGTTATCTTGATAGCCGGGAGCTCTCCACATACTGTTTCGTGAAACAGGAGAAGTTCAAGGGGACGGAAACATAGTGCAATCGAAAAACCAGGAAAAGAATGCCGTAACCGAAAAAAGAATGGCATGCGATATGAGAAAGCACTGGAGATCAATACTGACTGCAACTGATGATTATATCAGCGACGATGAGTGTGGAGCCTCCTTCGCTCTATGAGCTATGGCAGGACAAGTCAGTGGTGAACAGCTACAATTCGTAAATAGTGGAAAAACGCAGAATAAACCTGATTCCATAGGAGGAGTCCAAGTGAGAAACAACCACAAAAAACCAAATATTCTTCTGCTCTGTTCGGACCAGCATAATCCGTACATCCTTGGCTGTTACGGAGATTCTCTTGTTCATACTCCCAATCTTGATCGGCTGGCCGGCGGGGGCATGACTTTTGATTCCGCCTATTGCAATTCACCTTTATGTGTGCCGTCAAGAATGAGTTTCCTTACCGGAATGTATCCATACGAATGCGATGCTCTGCACAATGGCAGTACTCTTAACAGTATAATACCGACTTATGCTCATATGCTCGGCGCCGCGGGATATCATACGGTGTTATCCGGGCGCATGCATTTTATGGGCCCCGACCAGCGTCACGGTTTTATGGAAAGACTGGTCGGCGATGTTGCCTCATATACACATTGGAAGGGTGAGATAGACTACTCCGGACTGGGCGACCTGGGCAATATGAGCAAGCCTGACCCGTTGTTGACTGTAGGGGCCGGAAACACCTTTGACATAGACTATGACCAAAAGGTGGCGAAGGAGACCTGTAAATGGCTGAGACATTATCAGCGGCGAAAAGTGGATATGCCGTTTTTAATGACCGCGGGATTTTTTAATCCCCACTGTCCCTATATAGCGCCCCGAGAACTATTTGACAAATATTATGAGAAGGTTCCATTTTCCACTCCGCCTAAGGAGGAAATTGACGCGCTGCATCCTTTTCATAAAGCGTATCGGCGGGTAATAGGCGTCGACGATGTGCCTGATGAGAATATGCGAAAGGCGAAAGTGGCTTATTATGGGCTGGTCGAGTTACTGGATGGCTGGATAGGCATGATTCTCAACACACTTGAGGAAACCGGACTTGGCGGGGATACCATCGTCGTCTACTTTTCAGACCATGGGGAAATGCTCGGTGAGCATGGACGTTGGCACAAAGGGTGCTTTTTCGAGGAAAGCGTGAGAGTCCCTCTGATTATCCGTATGCCAGGACAGGAGAATACCGGCGGAAGAATATCCGAAGTTGTTTCTCTATTGGATTTGCTTCCCACTGTTTGCGAATGGGGCGACGCGGACATGTTTTCCCAAGTAAGCGGTAAAAGTCTGATCCCGCTCATGAACGGCATTACGGATTCCCGTGAAAATATTGTTAAAGCTGAATATTATGATCGGGGATGTAACCGCATGGCGCGAAAAGGTAAATGGAAACTGTGTTTCTACGGTAATTATGAGGATTGTGAACTGTATGACCTTGAAAGCGATCCTTATGAGAAACACAACAGGGCTGACGACCCCATCTGCAGACAAGTTGTGGAAGAATTAAAAGAACTTGTCTTCAGTGATGGGTGGAATACGGATGTTCTTGAAAAAAGTGACGACAAACTCAATAAACACAGATACTACGAGATGATCTCCAATTTTGGAAATACGGCGAACAATAGCCCTTTGCTCACGAAGTTGCCGGATTGCCTTTCTCAACGATGATGGCGGTCACGAACCCGTTGGAGCTTCTGACCAGTTGCGGTTTGTAACCCGCGACGGCGTCCCGGCCGCCTTTCTTGATGAAAGCCGCCGTCTCGTCGGAGAGACTCAATATCTTCTCTGAGGCCGGAAGGGACGCGTCGTTGAATATCCGATCCTCAGCGTAGTAGATCACTCCCGCGGCAGCCAGAAGATCATCCTCAATACGCTCCGCCAAGCGCTTCAACAGGACGGCGCCTTCCGACATCACCAGCCAGTTGTACTCCCGTTTGAGGAGTAATATCGACTTGTGAAGCCTCGGCCAATAAAAAGAATTTTTCATTTTCTAATCCCTTGAATAAGTGAATGGATAAATAATTTCCGCGAGTCCTCGTGTCTCTGGCGTGGCGTGTGGTGAATCTTTACGTGCTATTCGACGCTGTCCCTGATGTGGATGGACTGCAGAATACCCAAGGAGATCATCGTGCTTACAATGAAAGAGCCACCGAGACTCACCAGCGGCAACGGAAGACCGGTGACCGGCATCAGTCTGACCGTCATTCCAATGTTCACGAAGGAATGAACGAACAATAGCGTTCCGGTTCCCACCGCAAGATACCTTCCAAACGAATCCCTGGCGATCGCCGCCGTCCTCATGGTGGACGCTATCAACAGCAGGTAGCACCCCAGTACGACGAGCGAACCTACAAAGCCGTTCTCCTCCGCGATGACTGAGAATATGAAATCGCTGTTCGCGACGGTTTTCGGGATGAAACCCAACGTGCTCTGCGTGCTTTGAAAAAGACCTTTTCCGAACAGGCCTCCGCTACCGACGGCGAGTTCGGACTGACGGCTGTTCCACCCCTTGTTGTTGGGGCTGCGGCTCGGGTCGAGAAACACCAGCACGCGCTCTTTTTGGTAACCGTTCAAAAAAGGATACGAGGCGGGAATCAGAATCAACAGCGCCACTACCGCTATCAAAATCCATTTCCACTTCAATCCGGCGGCGAAAAGAAGCGCTCCGGCGATCGGCCACAAAATCATGCTGCTTCCAAGATCGGGTTCCACAAGAACAAGGACGAATGGAACGAGCGTGATCGCGAGAAAGCCGGCGACATGCCTCAAATCGTTTATTTTAAAACCGCGGAGAGAAAGCACCCAGGCCGATATCACGACGACCGCGAGTTTCGCGAACTCCGAAGGTTGGACGCTGAACATATGAAAGATGGAGAACCATCTGCGGGCGCCCCAGCGGTACTCGCCGAAACAAAGCACGAGCGCCAAAGAGACGACTCCCGCTAGATAGACGACCAACGCCCACTGCTTCCATATTCTGTAGTCGATACTGGCGAGAACCGCCCATATGGCGAAACCGATGGATATGAAGAATATCTGTTTTTTCCAGATGTCGGGTTTGCCGCCGACCTGGTGTCCAGTGCTGTAGATGTAGAAAAGTCCTATCACCAAAAGGCAAAGCATAGGCGCCAGTTGCAGGTAGTCAAGATGTCGCAAAGCGTTGCGGAATCCGGAACCCGTCGTCGCCGGCCTCCGTGTCCGCGTCTCTTTGTTAATCACGGTTATTTTCATGTTGCAACTGGAATAGAAGTTTCAAAACTTCAGAACGCGCCTTCTTCATCCGCGCTTGATGCTCTCTCACGGGAGCGCCGTCAAAATCCATCGCGTCAATAATGCCGAACAGTCGATCCAAATCCTTCGCCAGTCGCTTGCAAAGCGCCACTTTCAACGCTGCTGACCCGTCGGCTCCCAAATCCACCAAATCGACGGCGAATCCCAGTATGTGTCCGTAAAGGCAAAGAGCCTGTATTCCGGCGACATTATTATCGGGAGGAAGTTTCGCCGCGTAGATGGCGCACCAATCCCGCAGGAGCGCCTCGACTTTATCGTAAACGGCGGCCGCCGGCAAATCGCGCCAATCGTCCGGAAACATGAAATCGTCGAAATCGAACGAGTCGTCGTTTTCGCCAAGGAATTCCCATTCGGGTTGTTTTGACACCTTGCTCAGTTTTCGTTGCATGCGTTTGCGCAAAAGCTCGTCCTCGCCCGGCAGATCAATCACCGAGGGGATTTCGCGCATGCTGGAAATCAAACGCTCGTCGTCCGTACGGAGCTGACGCTCCCAGCCGAACTCGTTCATATATTCCTCACCATGAAATTGCATAAATCCTAGCTCTCCTCCAGGCCCTGTTCGAAAAGTGTCTCTCTAAACGCCTCATCTTCCGCGAATCAGCTGAAGATGCGTAAACCTACCTCCCGACGGGCGGGAGTCAAGCGGCAATCACAAGGTTCCGGTGGATTCCCGCGGAAGCGGATTGATGTTTTATTGAGTGTCTCAACTTGACTTTTCGGCTGACACGCGTTAGAAATACTTGCGAGAGTTGGAAAAATTTCGGAGGATTGCGAGATGAACGGTGATGGGTGAGGCGCGGCATGGAATGTTCCCGCTCTCCAAAGTCCGCCTCGAAAGAATAAAGTTCCGGCGATAGCCGGTCAAGTTCAGAATTCACAATTTAGGAGACTCTAACAATGCTTACCGAAGTATCCGATCAATTTTTGGGAAAACAGCGGCTGCTGGTAATATCGCCACACGCCGACGACGAGTCTTTCGGTTGCGCCGGAACAATCGCCAAAATCAAGAAGTTGGGCGGAGAGGTCTATATCCTGGTCATGAGCGTCGGAGACCTGAAACTCTACGACGGGAAAAAAGATATGGTCGCCGGCGAGACCCGCGCGGCGGAGTTCGCGAAAGTCGCGGAGTTTCTGAAAATAGACGGTTACGACATCGCCTACACCGACGCCGAGACCCACTTGCGTCTCGACGCCATCCCCCAGCGCGACCTCATCAACATCATCGAAAAGACGAGCAGCGTCTCGCTCGACAACATAAACCCCACGATGGTGGCGCTTCCGGCGATATCCTACAACCAAGATCATGTCGCCACCTTCAAAGCCGGATTTACCGCCTGCCGTCCGCACGATCCCACAGTCAAATCGTTTCCCAGAATCGTCGTCAGCTACGACAATCAGACATTGTTCTGGAATGTGGACTACGACAAATATCATCCGAACTTGTACATTGACATCTCGGATTTTCTTGATGTCAAACTGCAGGCCCTGCGCCTTCACGCGTCGCAACTACGACACTCGCCGCACCACTGCAGCATCGAAAACATGGAGTATCTGGCGAGAACCCGCGGACACGAGATATCCGTCGCCGCCGCCGAATCCTTCGTATGCCACAGGATTATGCTATGACTCCCCGGATCGACGCAATTTTATGCCGATACTGCGAAATCGCTCTGAAAAAGGGGAATCGGTCGATGTTCGAAAGATGTCTGGCGGAAAATCTCCGCGCGATTCTCGCGGAGATTCCGGATCTGCTTGTCCCACGCACCCGCGGAAGAATGTGGTTGAAGAAAAAAGGGGGCGCTTGTTTTTCATCGGACGAAGTGGAGTTGGTGGTGAACCGCCTTCCCAAGGCGTTCGGCTTGGCGTCGTTCTCTCCCGGAGTGAATTCCGAGAAAAAAATCGAAACGATGGTCGAGGCCGCGGCCGCCATCTCTCAAGCTGTGTTCGAAAGGGAGCTCGACGCGAAAAAACATCCCACATTCAGGATCAGAGCCCGACGTTCGGACAAAAATTTCGCAATGAACTCCAAAGAGGTCGAAATCGCGCTCGCCACAGCGTTGTCCGAGCGGTTCGACAAGGAAGAACGGCTTCGGGTGAATCTCGAACTCGCCGATATCACCGTAAGTTGCGAGATCCGCGAGGAATCGGCTTTTCTCTTCACTGAAACCTTCCAGGGGCCGGGCGGACTGCCGACCGGCAGCAATTCTCACGTTCTCGCCCTGCTCTCCGGCGGGATCGACTCCCCGGTCGCTTGCTCGATGCTTATGAAACGCGGTTGCCGAGTCGATTTCATCACGTTCCACAGCTATCCCTACACGACGGAGAAGAGCGTGGACAAAGTGCGCCGCATAGTGGAGGTTTTGAACGAGTATCAACCCCGCCGCCCCGGTAAATTGTTCATATGCAACTTGGCGCCGCTTCAGAAAATCATCCGAGACTCCTGCTCCGAGCGGTTCAGAACAATTCTCTATCGCCGCTACATGTTCAGGATAGCCGAAGCCGTCGCCCGCCGCAACCGTTCCGGCGCCTTGCTGACCGGCGAGGCCGTCGGACAGGTCGCCAGTCAGACCATCGCGAATCTCGCGGTGATCGACAACGCGGTGCCCATGCTCGTCCTCCGCCCCCTCACTGGACTGGACAAGGAGGAGATAATCAAAACGGCGAAGCGTCTGAAAACGTTCGAAATCTCCATCGAGCGGGCTCCCGACAGCTGCACCGTCTTCGCCCCCAAATCTCCAGCCACGACTTCGACCATCCAACAATTGGAGAAGGAGGAGGCGAAACTCTTCGTCGACGAACTTTTCGAGGAGCTGACAAACGACGCGTTTTTCCCGTCGAAGTAGACGGTGCTCGAAAAGGGTTCTAGTACTGCGTATAACTTAAAACTTCGCTTTGACTCCGAAACAACTTGGCGCCATGAGAACGCAACCGCGGGCAAGAGCCTTTCGGATTTTAGACTCGCGCCATAGGTTTATGCGCCTCGGGCGTGCGGATAAACCACGCCGGAGGCGGGGAAGCCTTTTCGAATAGGGTCTAAGACAAAAATCATCGACAGGCGAAGGGGCGTGTTGAATCCACCGAAAACAAGATCCCCCTGAACCAGACGTGGGAGGGTGATCCCCCATCCGCTGTGTCCGTTAAGTCCGATTCCCCCACCGCCCCCTCTCCCTCCTGTTTATCACACGCGAAATTTGTGTGAAAATCCCGATCCAAACAAAAAAACGTTAATTTTTCATACTTTGCCTTGCAAAGTTCTTTGCAATGTGGTATAATTGTTTCGCGGGGGGAGTTGTGAGTCGGGTGTTTTACGAATTGGAGGTTGATTGTGATAGCGAGCCATATACACGACGCGTTGAATCAAGTTGGAAAACTTCGCACTCTGATTCTGGCGAAAAAGGATTTCAGGGGATATTCCGGAATCGCGAGGATTTCCGGCGGGTGCTTCGCTCTTTTGGGCGCGGCGTTTATCTCGCGAAGCGGCATTTCAGACAATCCGTTGATTCATCTGCTCGTCTGGAGCGGAGTTCTCGCGGCTTCGCTCGTCGTCAATTACGCCGGACTTGTGTCGTGGTTTCTGTTCAATCCGGAGGCGAAGCGAAATGTGAGACTGCTCGCTCCCGCGATCGACGCGGTCCCGGCGTTGGCCGTGGGCGGGTTCCTCACGATAGTTCTGCC
>JAADHT010000222.1 GCA_013151705.1 Kiritimatiellota bacterium
AGGTCGCGGGACCGCGATTACGGTTTGGAGTGTATGCGTCGCGGCGTGGCCGCCCTCTGCATCGAGCAGCGCTCTTTCGGTTTGCGCCGCGAACAGGTGCGGAAAATGGCTTCAGATCACGGATGTCACGATGCGGTGATGCATTCGCTGATGCTCGGTAGAACACTCGCCGGAGAAAGAGTGTACGATGTCGAACGCGGAATAGACTATCTCGCGACCAGACCCGAAATCGACATTGAGAAAATAGGCGTGACGGGAAACTCCGGCGGAGGAACCATCACTATGTTCGCAGCCGCGGTTCTGCGCGACAGATTGGCATACGCTATGCCAAGTTGCTCCTTCTGCACTTATGCAGACTCCATAATGAATATTTACCACTGTTCCGACAATTACATTCCGGGGTTGCTCAAATACGCCGACATGCCGGATATTCTCGGTGTTTTCGCTCCCAAGCCGGTCGTTGTCGCCGCTGGCGAGCATGACGACATATTCCCCATTGACGGAGTGAGGGAAGCTTTCTCCAAACTGTCGGCCATCTACGAGTCGGTCGGCGCGAAAGACAAATGCGAGCTTGTTATCGGTCCGGAAGGACATCGGTTCTACGCTGATTTGGCTTGGCCGGCGATGTTGAAGATGATGAACAGGTAGCGCTTTAAGAGGTTCGAGATCATCCGTTTGAAAGGGTGTCGCGACAACTCACTTCAAGTCTGGGAGTCGGGTAGCATGATGAAAACGAATTGTCCGCATTGCAATGGTGTTTCGGAATACGCGTCCATCCCGGAGAATGGTATGGTGGAGTGTCCGGTCTGCTCGAATCTGTTCGTTCCAAAACAAGGCGAACCGGCTCCATTGCCGTGTCCCGATTGCGGGAATCCCGTCGAGCCCGGCGCGAGGATATGCGTCTCTTGCGGATATAATTTCGATACCGGAAAAAAAGTTGAGAAGCACATTCCAGTCTATGGCGAGAATTTCTCTCGACCAAGGAAAGTTCTCTGCTGGGTGGCGGATATGGTTCCCGGTCTTTTTCGTCCCGGGACGCTAGTCCTTTTCATCCTTTCGGTTATCATCTCTTTGATGATTTTTTATTTGGGCTTGTTTGTCATCGGAATGGGGGCTATGTTATCGGGTATCATGATAGCCTCTTTTTCGTTGGTCGTCTACGCTCACGGTGTGGGATGGCTGATGACGGGCGAGATTCAGATGTTGAGAGGCGCCATGGTGGAATTGACGGGAGGACGCTGGACGATGTTCCTTTTTCTCGTGTTCGCTCCGGTATCCACTGGCTTGTTTCTTGTGATCTGGGTGTTCTCCACTTTTGGAAAAGGATAACTTATGCTGAAGTTAAACAACACTTTCGACACCGGTTACGTGTTCGCCGATCGCTACGAGGTCGTGGATGAGATTGGAAAGGGGGGAAACAGCCGCGTATACTTGGGGCTTGACAACTCGCAAAACCCTTCGGTGGAGGTGGCGCTGAAAGTTTGCACGCCACCAGCGTACGACAAAAAATTCATCCCGAAATTTCTTCGAGAGGCCTTTCAGCTTTCGCGGCTGGACCATCCCAACATAGTGAAACTCATTGATTTCGGAAATACGGAGGGTTTTTATTATATGGCCACCGAATTCATTCGCGGCCGCTCTTTGAAGAGCTACGTGGACGATGGTCCCATAGTGGAAGAGTCCGCCATAGCCGTGGCGCGGGAGATGGGCAAGGCTTTCTCGCACATGCGCGAGCACAACGTCATTCACCGGGACATCAAACCGGACAATATTCTCATTTCAGAGGACAACGACATCGTGCTGGTCGATTTCGGATTGGCGAAAGAGGAGGGACAGAAAACCCTTTCCGTCGGCGACGAGCTTTTCGGAACGCCCCATTTCATGGCTCCCGAACGCGTCCTCGATTCCGAGAACTTGACAATTAAAACGGATATCTACTCTTTGGGTGTGACTCTCTTTTACATCGTTTCCGGAAAATATCCCTTCAACGACAAGAATCTGGTGAAAATAGTGCAGATGCATTTGCATCAAGCGCCACCGCCTCTGAAAGAGCTGGTTCAAGATGTGTCTCCGGAATTCGTGGGTGTCGTCGAACGCATGATGGAGAAAGACCCAAAAAAACGCTGCGGCCTTGATGAAATGATAGAAATGCTCGACGCCCTTCCCGCAAACTAGACGGTGCTCGAAACCTTTTTAGCGCGGCGTAAAACACCGCGTTGCCAAGTCGGCGGACAACCAATGTCGCGATGGCTAAAGGCGATGACGCCGTTCTGGCTTCATGCGACATACGGGCGAGGTCGTCAAGAGCTCCAAGTCCAAAAAAACAAAGTCCTATTACGATTCAATTATCAAGTTGATCTTCGAAGAATGAGGAGGCCAAAGCGAAGCAGAGATCCTCGATTGTGGCGCGTTCGGGTTTGACGATCGAATGGTGGCAGTCAGGGTCCAAGACCTCTTTCACCGCGTTTTCGGTGGGCTCGCCTATCACCGCTATTTTGGCTCCGCGCAGAGCGTCGGGGCCGAAATTCAGAACGAAGCTCCTCACGGCGGACGCGCTCGCGAAAACCGCGGCGGCGAACTCCGGACACCTCTCGTGCCGCAGCGGGTTGTTGCGGTACATCACAATGTCTTCGACGCCACAGCCGAGGCCGCGAAGTTCGCGGCTCAGGTCATCGTCGGCGGCATCCGACCGAAAGCGAACCACATGGACTCCTGGAACCAGCGCGGCGGCGGCGGATTCGAGAATGCCTTTGGTTCCGTAGTTTTTCCGAACGGAGAGATCGGGTGTGATTCCGAAACCGCGAAACTCGCGGAACGTGCCCGGGCCGCAGACCATTATCTTGGGCAGCGTTCTGATGTCGAGTTTCCGATTCAGGAACTCCCTCATGAAAATCCTCGCGGCGGATGGGGATGTGAAGAGGTACCAGAGAGCCTCCGGCGACTCTTCTGGTTGAGAAATGAGGAAATCATCGATCGGAGCGAGCTCCACCAACGGCAACGAAACGGGGATGAAGTTCAAGTCGCGAAGTTCGCGCGTTATTTTACTCTGAAGCGTCTCTGAGCAGGTAGCCAGGACGCGTCGTTTCGCCTCCGATCCTTTTCGGAGCAGGTGTTTGGAATCCACCGCCGCTCCGACGAAGAGCAGACCGGGCAGAGCGCCGGAGTCGGCGGCCGCATGTTTTTCCGCGATATTCGCGATGTCGCCGGTTACAACCCTCTCATCGACTGTTCCCGCGGCCAGTATCACCGCGGCCGGAGTCTCTCTCGGCCGGCCGGCTTTGAGAAGGAAATCCGCTATTTCCGCGAGCATCGTCATTCCCATGAAGAATACGGTCGTAAGGTCGTTAAGCTCGCGGTCGGAGAATTCCGCGAACTCCGCGGACCCCGCTTTCCGCGGCGTGAGAATGGTGAATCCCCGAGAGACGCCGCGCCGCGTGGGTAGAAGTCCCGAAACGGCGGCGGCAGCCTGGAAACTGCTTATTCCAGGCGCGATTCTAAACGGGAGTCCGAACTCATCCAACGCCTCGAGCTCCTCGGCGAGCCTGCCGAAAACGCAAGGATCTCCGCCTTTGAGCCGCACCACGCTTCGTCCCATTCTGGCGTGCCTCACGAGCATGTCGGAAATGTCGGGTTGCCTCGCGGAATGCGCGCCTACGCGTTTTCCCACGTATATTCTTTCAGCGCCGTCCGGCAGATAGTCGAGGAGTTTTTCGGGAGCGAGCGAATCGTAGAGGCATACTTCGGCCTGTTTCAGAGCGTCCACGGCCGCGAGAGTCGCAAGTTCCGGATCGCCTGGTCCGGAGCCGGCGAACACGACGGGTTTGACGAAAAAAACGCGAAGTCCGCGGAATAGCGGATCGTCTTTTTTGAACGTCATGGCCAAATATCCCTGCCCAGCCGGGGGCGTGAGTTCCTCCAGTGGAACATACTCGGAAATTCGGTGTTCAAGCCCTAGGCGTTTCAAACCGGCGGCGGCCATTACGAGAAGGTCGTATTCGCCGTCGTCAAGCAGCCGCAGGCGTTGCTCTATGTTTCCGCGAATCGGAAGTATCGCCGCGTTCGGAAAGCGTCCGCGGCAAAATTCCGCGCGCCGATCGCTGCTTATTCCGATTCTGGGGGATGAGTCGCCAGTTTTCGGAACACCCTCGTCGACAGCGGATTCCGGAAACACAAGAGCGTCGCGCGGATCCTCGTTCCACGGCAGATAAAACATATCCAAACCGCTGGGCAACGAGTCCGGCAGGTCTTTGGCGCTGTGCAACGCGCAGTCCAGGTCCGAGGCGATGACGGTGGCGTCCAAGTCCCGCGTGAAAAAATCGGAGGGAGAGGTTCGCAGATCGGAAACTTTGTCGCGGTCTCCCGGCGTTTTGAGCTCGATCAGCTCAAATTTCAGGAACGGGAAAAGAATTTCGAGTTTTTCGACGCTGATTCGAGATTGAGCGACCGAGAGTCTACTGTCTCTGATTCCCATCCGTAAAACTTTTCTTGATTTTCTCATATCGCCATTGGTGTTCCTGTATCGTCTTTTCACAAATCTCGTAAACGTGAGCCATATTAACGGATTTTCTTCTGTGCCAATGCTTCAAATCGTCCAAATCGACGATTTTCACGTTGTCCATCAGTTTTCCAAGTTCCGGCGACACGTCTCTCGGGCTGGCGAGATCGACCACAAGCACGTTTTTCTCGGCATCGAAAAACGGGGTGTGCCCGTGATGCAGAACAAGTCCCGGGGACGAGGTCGCGCAGACGACGATGTCGGCCGACGGGAGTTCGTTCTTCAATTCGTTCATACTGATCAGCGAGATGTCGTTCAGCGAGTAATCGGCAGGACGGTTCACGTGATAGCACAGCGTCACCGTGGATGCTTTTCCAGCGAGTCTTTCGGCGATTCCCGCGCCTACCGTTCCCGCGCCTATCACGAGGGCGTTTTGTTTCGCCAGGCTCCCGCCGCGGTCCGCGGCGATGTAGTTCAGGGACAGATCCTCAATCTCATAGTTCAGAAGAAGCGGTTCGGTTTCACGTCGGATGTGTTTGGATATGTGCAGCGAACAATCCATCCATTCGCGGA
>JAADHT010000249.1 GCA_013151705.1 Kiritimatiellota bacterium
TTTACTTGGATCTTGGATATTCCTTGTTGGATATTGGATATTCAAATAAAAACGAAAAGCATTAGCCTCACTTTCGCGCGGTTGCCCTGCCACCTTCCCCCCCGAAGGGGGAAGGTGGTGGATTTTCAAATCAACTTGCTAGGCTGATTTCTTTTCATGGATAGTCGATTTTTTACCATCGTAAACCATGGCGGGAGTGGTTTTTCGCCCATGCGCGCTGTGTGGTCTCCAGTTGTTGTATCTTTCAATATAAGTGCCGACTCCGGTTTCCAGTTCGGGAATTCCGTCATACAGCTTCAAATACACGTCCTCGCGCTTTAGAGAACGCCAAAAGCGTTCAATCACAACGTTATCCACCCAACGTCCCTTTCCGTCCATGCTGGGCCTCACTCCAAGCTCCCTCATCCGCGAAATCCAAGCGTCCGAGGTGAATTGACCACCTTGATCAGTGTTGAATATCTCAGGAACGCAACCCGTCGAACGAACCAAACTTGGCATAGGCGCTGACATTGCCGTATTGCGCGGATTCGAGCAGCCATTTATAGGCTGTCACTGGATTGTTTTCAACTCCGAATCCATTCAGGTACATAATTCCAAGGCATTTCATCGCCCAGGCCGTTTTATCGCTGACATATCGCCCGCCAAGACGTTTTTTTGCCAATTTCTCGCACCATGTGAACGCTTTGGAATAGTCCCGCGGCACGCCTATTCCTCTCAGATACACAAATGCGAGCCATTGCATAGCCTCGTCGTTGCCTTTTTTTGCGGAAGTTGTCATTCTCGCGTAGTCATATTCCGTTTTCAGAGGTAATTCGCTTTTCAATTCTGGAAACAACACGCGCAAGTCTCCTCCCGCGGTCTTGAGTTGATTCCATTTCTCAAGACCGAAAGTTGTTTTTTCACCTTTCATAGTCAATTTGAGGAGGCAATCGTCTTCTTTTCGCAGAAACACCGTGTTTTCGTCGGAATCGTCGGGCATCGAGGAGACGGAAAACCGTGAGTCCGGATACAGTTTGAAAAACTCTTTCATGTGAACATTATTTCGGTAATTTCTCCAGCGCGTGTTGGATTGTTTGCGTGACAACCTCCAAAATCGTTCGGAAACGAACTTTGGGCAATATTTGAAAAAGAGGTAATGCCGCGCGTACGTCTCCTGCAGATTGAACAGACTATTGGAATAGATCAAAAGCAGGCCAAGCATGAGGATGGCGAGCGACGCTCCGGCGATGTAAAACAGATTTTTCTCTTTATACCATTTTCCGTTCATGTTTTTCTCCATGATTTGAAGTGCGCGCGAAACAGGCAAATCGCCAGCGACAATGGTATCAACAGAAAATATATCAGTTTTACCCAGAAAAGCGAGTCTTTCACGACAAGCGGGTAGCCTGGATATTTCAAATCTTGAGGGTGCTCCGCGCAACTCGCTCCCGCTAGTTTGAAAATCAACGGGAACACCTCCTCCTCGCTGTTTGAATATGTTTTCGCCGACTTGGTGCCGAGTTTGTAGACGAACAAGCCGTAGTTTTTCGACAAGTCGCCGCCGGTCATCATTTTGATTTCAACATCTTTTCTCAGCAACACCAGTTTGTCGAGAAAACTTTTCTTGTAGTCTTTGAACCTGGAATCACTTGGAGTCAAATAAACATCGATCTCGAATTTGGGCACGCCGCGCAGGGATTTGACGATTCCGGAAGGGAACGAGTTCCGGTGGCTTTCTGTAGCGTCGATGTTGAACGTCGCTAGAGACATCGCGTACATCGACACCGCGAAAATCGCGGTCACCGGGATTACGGCTTTCCATTTGTGTTTAATATCGAACCGCAGAAGCGTATGCGAGATAACAAAAAACAGCGCGGTGGTCAACAGGAAAACGGAGACGGCGTTCAAAGAGAGGATCCCGTTCTCGAAAAATTTTAAAGTCCGAGTGACCGTCCATTGTGAAGCGCCTGAGAGTAGCATGGAAGCGTTCATAGCGGCTCCGAAGTCGATGATCCATGACAGCGCCACCAAAAAAACCGCGCAAATCGACGCGGTCGCCATGCCGTCAAAAAGGGCGGCGGCAAAGAACGAGATCGAAACGACGAACATTCCGTAGAGAATATAGCCTGTCGTCAAAACCGCCAATTCGGCCCAAGGAACGTGCCCCCCATACATCATCCAAGCGATGACGCATGGCGACACCATTGCCACGGTCGTCAACACGAAAACAAACGACGCTAGAATTTTCGCCATCGTGATTTGCCCGAAGGAAAATGGAAGTTGCGCCAGAAGCGACAATGTGCCGCGTTCCTTCTCCAAGCTAACCAACGCGATTACCGCGAACGGAAGAAACAACGAAAACACAACGAACAGTCCCCCGAAAGTCGGTGTGAAAACGCCTGGAACGGGTTCGAATCCGCTGGCGTACAAAAGATCGCCGACCGCCGCCGCGCTCTGCTCGCTGTATAGATTGACCGCGGTGGCGAACCCATAACCCACGATCCAACTCGCGAGCGTCAAAAACAGCAAAGCCGTTTTTGACGAAAACAGATCGTTGAGCTCTTTAACCGCAAGTATGTGGAATTTTCTCATTGAAGCGCTCTTATGAATATTCGCTCCAAGGGAGCGTCAATATCGCCGTCACAATAAAGTTCACGCAAAGCCGGCAGATCGCCGTCCGCCACCACTGCGCCATCGTCCAGTAAAACATAGTGGTCGCATATTTTCTCGGCGTCGTAAAGCTGATGGATGGAGAGTATGAATGTTCTGCCATTTTTGTTCTCCCTCTTTATCAGCTCCAGAATGTCCATTAGTTGAATGGGGTCGAAACCATCGAACGGCTCGTCGAGAACGACTATCCGTTTTTTATTGGATAACGCGGAGAAGAGTTTCAGTCTTTGATGATACCCTTTGGAGAGATGACGTACCCTTTTGCCCGCCACCGAGTCGAGATTGAGGGCTGTAACCAAAGCGGCATCGACATGATTGGTCGACCGCTGGATGAATCGTATGAAATCATAAACCAGATAGTCGGGATAGATGTCCAGATGTTCAGGCATGTAGGAGAAGATATTCTTCTTCGCCGTGAAGGATTCCAGAGGTTCGCCGTTGAAGGCGACACTCCCGCCATCCGCATGCCTGAATCCGGTTATAATATCCAAAAGAGTCGATTTTCCAGCTCCATTGGGTCCAATGACTCCTGTAATGGAGGAATCGGCGACGTTGAATCCGACATTCTCAAGGACGGAATGCCCGGCGTATCGTTTGCGGATATTTGATATTTTCAGCATTTTGATTGCCATTGCGGTCAGTTCGTCGACAAAGATCGTTAGCGCAACGTTCTTCCGGGGTATGTCACAATATGCCAAAACCCTTTGAGCCCCGCGAAAAACCATTGAGAGGCGAGCCATTCATCCTCGTCTTCGTTATCGTAGTGGGAATCGACATCGTCATCCTCGAAAAAAGGATTTTTTGGTTTTTTCGAGACATGTTCTGAGGTAGCGGGAGGTTGCTTATCATCAAGGTTCTCCACATTCTGAGCGTTTCCGGCGTTCCGCCCGTCCGAGGGTGAGTGAGTGATAGTGATAGGAAGTTTGATTTCCGAACGTAGAAAATATGCAACCTTGGAAAGGTGTTGTCAAGTGGCTTTGCGAGAAAAATCGCATATTTTTTCAACTATGCGATGACTGCGCATGAAAATTCAGGCCTCGTGGAAGTTTTTCCCTAACGCATAGGAGTAGAAGTCGACAATGGGGGGCAATAGGACAACGAGAAGGCCCTTCTCAGAATTCGAGGTATTAAAATTGGCGAGGAATTCGTCTATAAAATTCGCTGATTCAGCGAAATCTCGTCATTCCGGCTCGAAACGTCGTCTTGGGAGGCGAGAATTTTAGCCGCGTGTTCATGTTCGCGCAAATATATGTTAGTATATAGCGCAACGTGCGAACATCGCTGATTATTGCGTCATAAGTTGAGGCGGGTTCGCTGATGCCATGCGATTGCTCACATCTGGTGCGAAAACCGCGTGCAGATCCTTGTACTCGTTGTAACGCCAGATATTACTCGAACATATTGGAATCGCTCCGAATCCCTGTTTTTCAAGAAACGTCCCCATCCTGTATGATAATTCGTCCAATCGTGAATTCATTAGATGCTAAATTGAATAAGGTCCGATATTCCGGGGATGCGACTCGCCACCAAGCTCTATACAGGCGTCGGGATGGCGCAACGCCATCACCACAACCGTTTCCGCCCCCGGAAAAGCCCCTGTGGGCTCATCATTATCGGTGCGTGTTCGCAACGATCGATGTTACCGAATCCAACTAGATCCGCACCCAACTCATATGCGTAATTCTTGATTTTCTCTTTCAAAGACATGATAATACTCCCTTAGCGCTTAAACACATTGTTGTTAATAAAACCCTTCTAGAAAACAAATGCTGCCATGGGACTTTTCTCAGCCCAACCTTCAACGGTCATGACGCTGGATTAAAGCGCAAATTTTGGATATCGTCTCCTTTAAACTGAGTTTTATAAGGTCGACTTTGGCGTCTTCGTATCGGAACGTCGGGACGTAGACCCCCACGGACGCCAAGACGTCGCCATTCTCCGAAAGGATGGGGAAAGCCACAGAACACACAGACTCTCCGCATTGCTCAGCGTAACCGATTTTGCGAATACGCCTCAACTCCACGACCATATCCTCGTATGAATCCACATTCTCCCACTCCCCGGCGAAAGGCAATCCATTTGCCACAATCGCCGACTGAAGCTCTCCCGGGGACGCGTAGGCTAACATAACCCTGTTCGTTACCAGCTCATACCCACTCCCCCCTTCAGCCTTGGCCGAGTCGACGGAAATAACGTTTCCACCGGAAACTCTCAATAGAACGTTGCGGCGCCCCCCGATAATCGTCGCTAGAACAAGAGACTCGCCTATCTTATCAGCTAAAGCCGACAACGCTCCGCCGGCCGCCTCAACGAGCCTTTTGCCTCCAACGCGTGCGCGTTCCACATCAA
>JAADHT010000283.1 GCA_013151705.1 Kiritimatiellota bacterium
GTATTCCGCGAATTCTTAAATTTGGATATTGGATATTCCTTGTTCGATATTGGACATTCAGTTTCCTCCCCGCCAACATGTAATATACGAACGTTCGTAATTTGCGGGAAATCGGATATTTTCCGCGATTTTCCCTGGTTTTCCGACGAGTGGCGTTCTCCAAGTCGCAAGAGCTGTCGGAGACTTCCGACAGCCTTTATAATAGCCTCTCGACGCGAAAAATCAAGTGTTTCCGCGGAAATCCTCATTTCGTGCCTGATATATAGGTCCAAACGGTTTTTCGACGGGTGTGGGGTATATTTGAAATGTCCAGCGGCGTCGAATGATCATCTCTTCGAATGCTTGTCGTCACATCGCCGAGGTTCCGCGGGGTACGGATAGATGATTCGCAATGCCCCTTTAATATGCATAATATGCGAACGTTCGTATAATACATATATTAAAGAGCCAGTTGCGAAAGTCCGAGCGAACCGTGCCGCGAGCGCATGAGGCGCGGACTTCGCTCTCGCAAGTTCCCGGGGTTCAACCCACAGGCCATTTTGCGCTGAACCAGCGCAAAGTACTATTTTCGTATCGCGTATCGTTGAAGCCGCTTGTGGTTCAGGAATAGCGGTCGAGATCGTCGAGAAGCTGGCTGGAGAACAGCAGTTTTCTGAATTTTTTCAGTACCTCATGGAATATCACGCTGTCGTCGTACACGCGGAACTCGCGCGACAGGATCTCGTGAATTCGCCTGGTGCCCTTTCCAAGGCCATCGGCGTTGCGGAACGACAGCGCCTGGAGATCCGCCAGAACCTCGAGCGTCAGCACATGTTTCGCGTTCGATACGGATTTGAAGGCTTTCCGCGCGGCGACCGTGCCCATGCTCACCACATCCTGGTTCGACGCGTTGCAGGAGATCGAAAGAGTGCCGACCGGGTTGGCCAGCTGGCGGTTTTCCGCCGTGGTCGAAGTGGCCAGGTATTGCGCTCCCATAAATCCCATTTCCAATCCCGGGGTGCCGGCTATGAGCTGTTCGGGAAGGCCCTCGTTCAAATTCTTGTCGAGCATTTTATTCGTTCTTCGCTCGGAAAGAGTGCATAATCCGGAGATCGCCATGCAAAGCGAGTCCATCGCGAACGCGATGCTCTGACCGTGGAAATTGCCGCCGTGGATTATTTTACGCTTGGCGGGAATCACGACGGGATTGTCGTTCGACGAGTTGGCCTCGATTTCTATAACCTTGGCGGTGTTCTCAATGCTCTCGCGGACGGGTGCGAGTATCTGCGGAGTGCAACGTATGGAGTAGACGTCCTGAACGTTCACCTCCGTCTCGTACACGGGGCCGTCGTCCACTCGGGATTTGGAGATTATGCGGTGGACGTCCTCGCGGCGCGTTATGTTTTTGGAGCCGTCGTAGAGGCGGCGGATGACCTCAGCCGTCTCGATCTGTCCCGAATGAGGTTTCACGGCATGCAGATCCTCGTCGAAAGCGTCGTCTATGCCGCCGAAAATCTCGATCGCGAACGCCGCGTTGACGCAAGCGAGATTCAGAAGTTTGCGCGCTCCGAACAGAGCGAACGCCGCGATGGCGGTCATCGCGCTCGTTCCGTTCATCAGCGCGATGCCCTCTTTGAAACTAAGTCCGAGCGGCTTCAGACCTTTTTCAGCCAAAGCGTCGGAGGCGGGTTTCAACTCCCAACCGCCGGATATTCTCGAATAGAGTTCCCCCTCGCCAATCACCGCCAACGCCATATGGGCCAGATGCACCAAATCACCCGAGGCGCCGACACTGCCGCATTCCGGAATGTACGGAGCCAATCCCAGATTGATCATATCCCGCAGTCTTTCGAGAAGATTTATTCGGACACCGGAAAACCCCTTGACGAGCGAATTCAATCTGACGACGAGGACGGCGGTGGCGATGTATGGTTTGAGTGGCTCGCCCAATCCCGCCGCATGACTGCGGATGAGGTTTAATTGGAGTGTTTCAATCTCGTCGTCGTTTATTATTTTTCCGCACATAGGGCCGAACGAGGTGTTCACCCCGTAGATGATGCGTCCTTTAGCGACCTCGTCCTCCAGAAAGGCTCTGGATTCGGCGCAACGCTTCAGCGCCTCCGACTCCAGTTCGACCTTAAGGTCTCCGACCCCGATGCCGACTATTTGCGAAAGCGACAGCGAGTAGCCGTCGAGAAATACCGTTTGTTCGACGTTAGGGTTTTCCGAGTCTGATTTTGGTTTTGAATTTGCCACTTTTCTTTCCTGTGATAGATTTAACGCCGTGGACGGGCGACTTCCCGCCCGCGAGTGAGCCGTCGCTCCGGTTTCGGCTGCCGTCGGGCGCTCGCTTTAACGGGACAAAGGTCGAACCGCGAATCCGAATGGAGAACACGAACGACAATGCGGAAGTGCCGTCGGGATCACTTCCCGTCGTCCCGCGACCGATTGTTTCGATCAGGGAACTCAACAAGATACATTATGACGCCATCTATGCAAACAAGATTCAACATTGTTTTGGTGAGACCGGAGATTCCGCAGAACACCGGCAACATCGGGAGACTCTGCGTGAACACCGACACTACCCTGCATCTGGTCAAACCGCTGGGCTTCTCTCTGGACGACAAACACGTGAAACGGGCCGGCATGGATTACTGGTCCCATTTGAGCCTCGTGGCGCACGATTCGCTGGAGGATTATTTTGAATCCACCGCAGGTGTGAAACGCTACTTTTTTTCCACGAAAGCGGTGAAAACCCACTACGAATGCCCGTTCGAGAGTGGCGCGCACCTGATTTTCGGAAACGAGGGATCGGGACTGCCTGATTACGCGCATGTCGAATTCGCGGATCTTATGTACACCATTCCTATGTCGGGACGCGCGCGCAGAAGCTTGAATCTCGCTAATTCCGCGGCAATAGTCCTCTACGAGGCGTTGAGGCCGGGAAGATGAGGTGAAAAACGAAAAATGGCCAAATACGGTAAAAAAAGTCCCCGAGGGCGTTTCATCGGAAAGAATGAGGTCGCCAAAGTTATCGTCAATCTGTCGCTCGACAAAAGATTCGACTACTTGATTCCAAGCGCGCTGGCCCGCGACATCCGTCCCGGAGCGCAGGTGAGGGTGCCCTTCGGCCATTCCGAGCGCACCGGTTACGTGCTCTCCGTCGGCGATTACTCGAACTATGCCAGAAATGAACTTAAATCCATCCTTGGATTGAGGAACAACGCTCCGAAAGTCAATGAATCCCTTCTGAAACTCGCCGACTGGATGGCGTCATACTACTGCTGCTCCAAAGAGCAGGCAGTCAGAACACTGCTGCCGGGAGCGGTCAGAAGCGGCAAACAAAAGAAAAAAAAGGTGGCGTCCTTCTACTTGGGAAAAGAGGCGGACGAAGCGCAGAAGTTCATTTTCGACAACGAGAGGCGCTCACCCGCGAAATGCGCGCTTCTCAAAACACTCCTCAATCAACACGGTCTTTCGAAAAGCCATCTGCTCAAACTCGCCGGAGTCGGCGATGGACCGCTTTCAGGTCTAGTAAAAGCGGGATTGGTGGAACGGCAGTATATCGAAGTTGACAGAGACCCTTTTTCCAGTTCCGAGTTGTTGAGGACTACAGCCATCGAACCCACACCGGAGCAGCGGGAGGCGCTGAGAACTCTGAGCGCGATGCTGTCCGGTAAAACAGAGTGCCACACTATGCTTCTGCACGGCGTGACGGGCAGCGGGAAAACCGAAGTCTATCTCCAGGCGATCGCCGAAACTCTGAAATCGGGAAAAGAGGCCATCGTGCTCGTGCCGGAAATATCATTGACTCCGCAGACCACCGAGCGGTTCCGCGCCCGCTTCGGAGAGATGGTCAGCGTGCTGCACAGCCGTCTAAGCGACGGCGAGCGATACGATGAATGGATGAAAATCCATGAGGAGAGGGTGCACATCGTGGTGGGCGCGAGATCCGCGCTTTTCGCTCCGTTCCGCAAGCTGGGGTTGATCGTGGTCGACGAGGAGCATGAAAACACCTACAAACAGGAAGAGGCGCCCCGCTACAACGCGCGCGACGTGGCCGTGGTCAGGGGAACCATTGAGAAAGCGGTCGTCGTTCTGGGTACGGCGACACCTTCCCTGGAATCCTACCACAACGCGGCGACCGGCAAATACATACTGGCTGAATTAACGAAGAGAGTGGACGACTATCTCATGCCTGAAATGCGCGTGGTGGACATGCGCGACGAAGCGATAGAAACCGGGGGGCCGTCCATTTATTCCCGCGAGTTGATCGACGCCGTCCACAACCGCTTGAGAAAGGGCGAGCAAACCATAATCTTTCTCAACAAGCGCGGATTCGCCTCGCAGATGATGTGCAGGCAGTGCGGTTTCGTGGCGACCTGCTCGGAATGCTCCATCTCCTACACGTACCACAAAAAACGCGAATGCCTGACCTGCCACCTTTGCGGCGCGATTGTGCGGGCTCCTGGAAAATGCCCCGATTGCGACAGCGCCGAGATTCGATACAGCGGACTCGGAACGGAAAAGGTGGAAACCATCGCCGCCAAGCTCTTCCCCTCCGCGAACATCGCGAGAATGGATTCCGACACGATGACGAAAAAGGACTCCTACGAGAAAACCCTGGGAGCGTTCCGGTCCGGAAAAATCGACATTCTCATCGGTACGCAGATGATAGCCAAAGGACTTCATTTCCCGAACGTCACACTGGTCGGTGTCATCTACGCCGATCTGAGTCTGCGCATTCCCGATTTCAGATCGCAGGAACGGACTTTCCAACTTCTCACGCAGGTGGCCGGTCGCGCCGGACGCGGCGAGGTCGAAGGCCTGGTGGTGATCCAAACCCACGCCCCGTTCAACCCGGCGATTCAGTACGCGGTCGCCAACGACTATAAAGGATTCTACGATGAGGAGATGGAGTTGCGCGAAACTCTGGCATACCCGCCCGCCTGCCATATGATAGCGGTGAAAATCAAG
>JAADHT010000141.1 GCA_013151705.1 Kiritimatiellota bacterium
AGGTGGCCGAGTTGCCGCTCAACGTGCAGGCCGGGCTGCTGCGCGCGCTGCAGGAACGCCGTTTTTTCCGCCTTGGCGGTTCGGGGGAGGTGGAGGCGGACGTCAGAGTGGTGGCGGCGACGAACCGCGATGTCCGCGGAATGATCACCGACGGATTGTTTCGGGAGGATTTATTCTACCGTCTCAACGTGGTGAACATTCATATTCCTCCCTTGTGCGAACGCAAGGAGGACATTCCTCCCATAGCCGAGGCGTTTCAGAGAAGCAGATCGGCCAAACTTCTTTCTTCCGAGCAGTTGGACGCATTGAAAGGTTACGATTGGCCTGGAAACGTAAGAGAGCTGCTGAATATTCTCGAGCGAGCGCTCGTGCTCAAAGAGCGCGATTTCGAAAAATTGATGATTCGGCATAGGCAGGCGATCTCCAGCCCGAGAAAACCGCGGAGCGAGCTTTTGGACGATGTCGTCAGAGACCATGCGAAACGCGTCTATGAAAAACACGGACGCAACAAGACCCGCACCGCCAAAACGCTCGGAATCAGCGTCAACACGCTGAAAAAACATCTTTCACCTTGAGGCGAACTGAGGATCGAAAGTGGCGACGCTGGCATTCAAGATGGAGAATACGGCGCGGCCAATCCGGCGAATCAAAGCTCGTTCCAGATCCGCTTGACGTTTGCCATTCCTATTCGGGAGCCCAGCTCGCAATCCTCCATCCCCTCGAATTCGATGGAGATGTATCCGTCATAGCCGAAATCTTTTATGACCTTCAAAACCGCCGGGATATCGATGTCTCCGTGCCCGACTATCGCTCCGCGCAGGCATTTCCCGTGACTGGATTGAAACCATCCCTCCTCCCCCATTCCGCGGGACTCGTCGCGGGTGTAGAAATCCTTGAAGTGGATCATCGAAGCGAAGGAAACGTTGTTTTTCACGGCAGACACGGGATCCTCGTCGACGCAGAGAAAATTTCCGATGTCCATCGTCGTTCTGAAATTATCGCGGTCGACGGCCAATACCAGGCGTTGCACTCTCTCGCTACCCTGCATGTGGTATCCGTGATTCTCCACGCTGGTGGTTATTCCATACTGTTTCGCATGATCGGCGATACGCCTGCAGGCATCGGCCAATTTTGGAAGATCCTTTTCCAAATTCTCGATTGTGGACTCGGAAATGGGGCGGTTTCCAGCATCGTGCCGCATGCGCTTGACTCCCAAAGCACCGCCTATATCCACCTGGGCGATAACCCGCTCTATCTCCTTTTCGTAGGAGTCCTCGGTCTCTTGGATGAAATTCGCCCCGATGGTGTAGCTGGCGATGTCCATTCCGCAAGTGGAGGCCTCCTTGACGATCGCCTCCGCCAAGTGGGGGTTGTCCGTCAGATCATATCCGGACGGAGACAATTCCACGAACTCTCCTCCGTTTTCGGCAATCCACCTGACCGCCGCCAAAACATCCATTTTCCCGGCCCTGATCGATTTCGACAAACTGTACGTGCTCAATCCTACTTTCATGACACTCTCCTTTTATGGTTACATTCAAGATTAAAAGGTGTTCTTTCTTACTTGGGACGCATAGCTACAGCGTAGCGGCATCCCTTTATTGTTTTTGCGTTATGCGCGTAAATAGCGATGATTGCCGAGATTGCGCATGCGATATATTCGGTTTTCGAATCACGATCTCGGTTTAACATCGCGGTTGTCGCGGCCGGACTGCTCCATGGCGACGCAACAAGCCAACGCTCCGCGTCCGACTTCGCCTGAAACCGGCGTCGGTTCGTCTTTCAGTATGGCGTCCCAAAAGCATTTATGCGAATCCCGCGTTTTCGGAACTTTCAACGCTTTGAATCCACCGCTCGCCTTGGAAACTTCAGGACCGTCGGAGCCAAACCCCATTCTGATCGTACCCTTGGTTCCGTACACTTCCAGCAAACCGCCGCCCGCCGGCGTCGTCCAGCTCAATTCGAGCACTCCGGTGGCGCCGTTCTTGAAATCGAAAAGCGTGGTGGAGTTGTCGGGAACATCGTAATTGCCGGATTTGGTTTGATTGATCGAACGCAGCTTGGCGATGTCGCCGAAATACCAGCGCATCACATCGGCCATGTGAACGCCGATATCCATTATGATTCCACCGCGCGCCTCCTTGCTCATAAACCAGTCGGCGCCGGGAGACCATCCTTTGTTCGGAGTGCTGCCCGACGCTCTGATGCAGCGGATATGAAGCGGAGTCCCTATCTTTCCTTTTTCAATAGCGTGTTTAATGGCGACGTAAGGCGGCGTGAATCTCAAAGTCTGGTTGACTTGTAGCGTCAGTCCGCGTCTTTTCGCGGCCGCGATCATTCTTCCGGCCTCGGAAAGAGAAGCAGCCATGGGTTTTTCGACCAAAACATGTTTACCGGCTCGCAAAGCTTGCAACGCAAGTTCGCAATGCGTGTGATTCGGCGTGCTTATCACGACGGAATCCACATCCGAGGAGAGCAGTTCCTCGACGGAATCGCAAATCAGCGCGTCGGTAGCAAATTCCTTCGCAATGGTATCCACCGCTTTTTTCGACATGTCGAACAAAGCGGTGATCGCGACCTTTTTCATCTCCGATAGTCCCGGAGCATGCGCCACCCGCGCAATTTTTCCGCACCCGATAAGTCCGACTCGCAATTTCGCCATAACACACACTCCTGGTTTCGTTGATGGAACTCTCAAATCAACTTGAATCCGTAAGGTTCTCCCTCGTGGAAAAGTTACACGGTGGAAGATTTAATTCAACTAAGCTTTTCACGATTTCAAGCGGTTGCGGAAATCGAGTATGAAGACCGCCGTGGGTATTCATACTCGATTCGCCGGCCAAATCCGGTGGACACTTGTTCTCAGCATGGCTGTGATACCTTTTCGAACAGGGTCTGAACAGGTTGACGGGGACGTTTTAAAATAATTTCGACATGATTCCTGGAAACCTCTCTTGATTTGAAGACATGGAGGAGATAAGTTGACCTCAACGTTGATCATTGTGGCGGGACATAGGCGAACGGCCTTGGTGGAAGATTAAATAACGCGAGGGGGGTTATGTCGAACAAGCAAAACGACATCGGGAAACGCAAGATCTGGGGAGTGGCGTTCGCGTTCATAATCGGCGTTCCGTTTCTACGGCACTCGCTGATCGGCACCATTCTCGGAGGCAACGCCGCCAAGGTGTTCGCCACCCAAGTGGCGCCCGAGCGGGAGCGGATGATGGAGGTGATCGAGAATGAATGAGAAACTGCTGTTCGACTCGCGGGAGGTCGTTGCCGTTATCGACGCCATAGCTGAAATGGTGGCCGGAGAGATCAAGAGAAACCATATTGAGAACGTGGCTTTGATAGGCATACAATTGAGAGGCGTGCCACTAGCCCGCAGAATCGCCGGAAAATTGAACGAGACGCTGAAACTCGACATTCAAACAGGCTCGCTGGACATCAGCATGTACCGGGACGACATCGGCAAACGAAAAAAACTCACAGACATCCACGAGACCGACATCGCTTTCGACATAGACGACAAATCGATCATTCTAGTCGATGACATACTCCATACGGGACGAACGATCAGGGCGGCGCTCGACGCCGTTACGGACTACGGCAGACCGAAATTGATAAAACTCGCCGTTTTCATCGACCGCGGCGGCCACGAGTTTCCGATTTCAGCCGACTACGCCGGTAAAACCATCGATTTGGACGGGAAAGACGGTTTTGTTTCTTTGCGTCTTGCCGAGACCGACGCTGAGGACGCGGTATATTTAACACCGGAAAACCCGCACACGAAAAACAGGTGAACAACAAACGAGGAATACGACGGATGAGCATCACATGGACTAAAAAAGATCTTCTCAGTCTTTACGACCTCGACGCGGCCGAGATCAAGTTGATTCTCGACACCGCCGCCGAATTCAAGAAAGTCTCCGAGCGACGGGTAAAGAAAGTGCCGGCGCTCAGAGGCAAGACCGTGGTGAATCTGTTCGTGGAGCCGAGCACTCGCACGCGCACCTCCTTCGAGCTGGCCGAGCAACGCCTAAGCGCCGACATAATTAATATCAACGCGGCCAGCAGCAGTTTGAAGAAAGGCGAGACGCTGCTCGACACCGTCAAAAACATAGAAGCGCTGCAGGTGGACATCGTAGTGATGCGCCACTCCGCCGCCGGGGCGCACAATTTTCTGGCGCCTCGCCTGTCATGCGGCATAGTGAACGCCGGCGACGGCTCGCACAGCCATCCGACCCAGGCGCTTCTCGACATATTCACGATCATCGAGAAGAAGGGCGGTGTCGAAGGATTGAACGTTACAATTTTGGGAGACATACTGCACAGCCGCGTCGCCAGAAGTAATATCTGGGGGCTCTTGAAACTCGGCGCCAAAGTCACGTTGGGCGGGCCTTCGACGCTAGTGCCGAAAGAGTTCGAGAAACTGGGAATCAGAGTGTGCGACAATCTGGAGGAGGCCGTCTCCGACGCCGACGTGGTGAACTTGTTGAGAATCCAGCACGAACGCCAGAAGACATCATTCTTCCCAAGCACCTCGGAATACGCCAATATCTTCGGATTGAACGAGAAGACGATCAAATACGTCAAAAAAGACGCGATGATTATGCATCCGGGCCCGATAAACCGAGGAATCGAACTGGCTTCGTCAATCGCCGACGGCCCGCGATCGGTCATCCTCGAGCAGGTTACCAACGGTCTCGCCGTTCGGATGGCCGTGCTCTATCTCGTCGCCGGCTCGTTGGACAAAGCGCCGTCCTGATTTCGTCCAAGTAGGCGGAGTAGGCGGGGTCAAAGTTTGACCCCGACAGCGATGGATATGGAGGCGCTATCTCGGACTCGCCGAGAATAGACATGATCTGCGGCAGAAGCGACCTGATCGGCATCGAAGTGTTCGACTCCCACATGGTCGGGCAGATTG
>JAADHT010000036.1 GCA_013151705.1 Kiritimatiellota bacterium
TACGACATTGACTATTCCCACATAACCTCCAGACAGGATCTGCAACTACATGGATCCCCTGTGGAATCGACGCATGCCGCGGTGATGGAGCTGACGGCGAAAGGGATGCCATTCGTGGGAGGCGGTGGAAACACTTATCGCAACATTCTCGTTTCAAGCGACAGTGGGTTCTCACCTTTGGAAGCCTTCGATTGTCTCCCCCACGCAATGGCCCTCAACGAATACTTCTCCCACTACGAAAAAGCGGTGAATCTCCCGAGAAAGTTCAAAGTTGGTTTCTCAAACGGTCTCAACGATTCCATAAAGGCCAAGGTTCAGGATATGGGGTTCATCGCTAAAATGAAAAATGGCGAACCGGGGTTTGAGGCGTATGTCGGCGGAGGAATGGGACGCGAAAGCGCCATCGCCGTGAAATTGTTCGATTTCCTTCCCGAAAACGAATTCGCGAGACTCGCGAAAGCAATTTTGGATATGTTCTTTGACCATGGAGACAGAACAAACCGCAACTCCGCCAGATTGCGGTTTGTTCTTAAACGTCTCGGCCCTGATAAATTCAAGGAGCTGTGCCGAGATTATTTCGAGAAAACGGATTTGGCACTGAAACTCCCCCCTCCGGAGGATCTCCCACGACTTGTCGGATCTTTGAAAGATTCCAGAACTCGATCCCCGGACAACGAGCGGGAATTTATGGCGTGGCGACGCTACGCCGTCCTACCGACGCGTTTCGGCGAAGATGTCAAGTCCGTACGACTTTTCGTGCCGAACGGCAATCTAGACTCCAAACAGTTGCGCGCGGTCGCTGAATTGGCGAATGATTGCGGATCGCCTTTCATCCGATTCACGCAAACCCAGGATGTTCTTGTTCCTCTGCTCCATGTTTCAGCGCTGCCAATGATCTTCAACACAATCGGTTCCGGCGTTTTTGAGGAGATTGATTTGTCTCTGCGCTCATTCAAGGGGCATTTGACCTCCTGCGTGGGCGCCAGGGTCTGCAAAATAGGCGTGGCCGACTCGCCGGCTTTAAGCGATAAAATAGCGGAGGCGTTGGATCGGCATTTCGCCGATAAACCCGCGGAGCGCGCGGATGCCGTTTTGAATATTTTGGAGAATATCAGAATTTCCGGTTGCCACAACGCCTGCTCCGGACATCTAACCACCCGCGTAGGCCTGCGGGGAACGAAAAAGAAACTTGAGGAAATAATGGTTGAAGGCGCTTTCCTCCATCTTGGCGGCGACGTGGTCCGAGCGTCTCCTGTTTTGAGTTCGAGCGACCAAAACTTCATTCCCGCCGACAAAGTGCCCGCGCGCGTTGTGGACAAACTGGTTTCAGGACGGATATAGGAACCGGCCATTATGAAAATAAACGACGAAGAAATGAAATCGAGAATCCGCGAATTGCGCGGAAAATCGAACGCCGTCATACTCGCGCACAACTATCAACTGGCGGAAGCGCAGGAGGTGGCGGACTTCGTAGGGGACTCACTGCAACTCAGCATCGAGGCGTCGAAAACCGACGCCGACGTGATACTATTCTGCGGCGTTCGTTTCATGGCCGAGACCGCGTATATTCTTTCTCCCGACAAAATGGTGCTTCTCCCGTCGTTGCGATCAGGCTGCCCTATGGCCGATATGGCGGAACCAGAGGAATTGGCCGCTTTGAAATCTGAACACCCGGAGGCCATAGTAGTGGCGTATGTGAACACATCCGCTGAAATCAAAGCATTGAGCGACATTTGCGTCACCTCCAGCAACGCCGTCGCGATAGTTCGCTCCATCCCCGCGGAAAAGGAGATCATTTTCGTGCCGGACAGGAATCTCGGAGCCTACGTGGCTCGCGAAACGGGGAGAAAACTCGTGTTATGGGACGGGTTTTGTCCTACCCATCTGCGCATCTCCGCGGACGACATCAAACTGGCGAGGAGACTGCATTCTGAAGCGAAAGTCATCGTGCATCCTGAATCGACGCTGGATGTGATTGATCTGGCGGACGAGGTGCTGAGTACGGGCGGAATGCTGAAATTCGCCGGAAAAACCGATGCGGATGAAATCGTGGTGGCGACCGAGATAGGCATGCTTTTCCGTCTGTGTGCGGAAAATCCCGACAAACGCTTCTACCCGGCCACCGAGCAGGCGGTCTGCCCGAATATGAAACACAACCGGCTCGAAGACATATTGGAAGCCTTGGAGCGTATGCGCCACTCCATAACCGTTCCGGAGAATATACGCGGAAAAGCTTTAACCGCCATCGAGAGAATGTTGGATTTCCAATAGGCCGGCGATGGGGCGGTCTCGGCGAGACCTATTGTCTTCAATCCGGAATCCGGGCGAAAATGAAACTAGGGATTCCAAACCCGCCGAGTAGAACAAACATTGTGGCGAACAAAGCAAGCAAATACGTCACCTTCAACCGCAGTTTGCTTTTCTTCCCGCATGCCGGACATGTATGCACGCTTGTGGGTTCGAGAAAATAGCACTTTCATCCGCTTTGATCTCATCACTATACAATTCTTTCTCAAATAAACCACATAAGCAGCGTTGAACCGATAAGATGTCAGTTCCGGGTCAATATCTCTCTCATTCGCCTAGGAGAATCCCCCAAGTGTTTTTTCACGTAACGCGAAAAGTACGCGAGATCGTTGAATCCCATCTCATCGGCTATGCAGCTAATGGTCGTTTGACCTTCCCTTAAAAGTTGTCTTATCCGCTCCACTCGAAGAAGGGTGACATACTGGTGCGGGGTGATCCCGAATTCTTCTTTGAAGAGTCTTTCCTGTCTAGAATAGCTATAACCGTCAATTCTCAGTATTTCCTCCAAAGGCAAAGAGTCGGCAACAGGCTCATTCGCTATTTTAGTCAAACGCAATCTTATTTCCTCGGCACAATAAAAAGTTTTTTCTCCAATTGGGCGTCTAGATCTCTTTCGAGGCGACAGAAAGCGCAGGAAAAGTTCGAGGACAATTGGAGAAAGCAGCATTCGTTCAAATTCATCATCGGATTTCATCCTAATCGCCAATTGCCTCAAAAGCACAAAAACCAGAGGATCTGAAACAAAACCATGCAAGACTCTATCCGGGATGAATCCTGGTGCTGATCGAAATAAATTGGGATCAGGGGAAATCGGTTCGAAAAAAGTCACGGGATCATTTGGGTATATGGTCGGCGTCCAGTCAAAATGCCCCCAGTGTAGCAACACTGTTGCAGAATAGGCGTATGAGATGTGTCTGCGACCAGACGGAATGATAATAAAACTCCTTTCAGGACATTGGTAGGTGATTCCATCGATAACCAAAGCCCCATGGCCTTCTTCAAAAACAAAATACTCGTGGTCACATATCACGCGCGATGGATTGACAATCCCTTTCCCGAAGTATCTGTTGTCTCCGCAACGAATTCTAGGCGATATTTGTCTTAACCATTCCATGCATAAAAATACAAGTTAATCTATTTAATTACAAGTCATCATCACTTGAAAAATTCCAGAAAAATAATAATATCAAAAAGAAGGAAGTGATTTTGAGTAAACACTCTTATAAACTGGAGATAATCATGAGTAAACACGAAAAACGACTTGAGGGCGACGATCGGAACATACTGCGTGAGCTCGCGGCGAAAGTAGCGCTCATATCCTCCGATTCCAAACATGCCGAAAATGCGGAAAGATGGACGGCTCACAATGATCTCAAGACCACCCGCCCTATGGTTCTGGTGTTTCCTGAAGGCTCTTGGAGGGAGTTGATGCCGGATTCCACCTTAACGTGCGAAAACGAATTCGCCCGAAACATTGAAAGATCCTTCCGCCAACAGATTTACTATTCCGAACACCTTAAAGACGACAATCCGATCGAGAATATATTCAACGTATCGATAAGCGTGATCGCAACCGGGCACGGACTGGCTGAAGAACAAACCTTAAGCCAACAAAGCACCGGCGCCAAGCATTACGAGACGGTTATCCACGGAATGGAAGATATCGAGAGGATGAAAGAGCCCACCGTTTCCGTGGATTGGGAAGAATCAAAACGAAACCTCGAATTTTTCAGCGAATTACTCGGAGATATACTTGACGTCAGGCAAATAGGACATTGCCCCTCGCGCTTCGCCCCCATCGACGAATATGCGAAACTCCGCGGGATGGAAACAATTTTCTACGATATGATCGACTGTCCCGAACTGATTCATGAATTCTGCAGGCGAGTGGTGGACGGGCGTATTCACGTAGCTAAAAAACTTGAAGAACAAGGGGTTTTGACACTAAACCTTCGAAACAATTACTCAGGATCCGGAGGTAATTGCTACACAAATGATCTGCCTTACGAAGGTTTTGACGGAGAACACGTTCGCACGAAAGATTTTTGGGGATTCGCTACGGCTCAGATTTTCTCCGAAGTCTCCCCTGAGATGCACGAGGAGTTCGCACTCACCCACGAGAAACGCCTCCTTGATCTATTCGGCCTAAACTCCTACGGTTGCTGCGAACCGCTGCACCACAAGTTGGATATGGTGATCAAACACATCCCGCGTCTTCGCCGCGTATCAATCTCGCCATGGGCGAATATTGCTAAATCCGCGGAAATTCTGCAAGACAAATACATCTACTCTTGGAAACCGAACCCGGCGATCCTCGCCGGTGAGAAATTCAACGCTAAAGCCATACGAGAGGAAACACGCGATTTCTGCGAAAAGACCCGAGGCTGCGTGACGGAAATCATAATGAAAGACACCCACACGGTGAAAAACGAACCAGGCCGCATCTGGGAATGGGTACGAATAGCCAAAGAGGTGGCCGCGGAATTCACAAACTGAAAAAAATCATTCGTGTTCGTTAGTGATAAAAAAAAGGATGGTGGACAGAGCCAGTGATTGAATTCTAACAAAGCCGCATTGAGTGAGTGAAGTGAGTGATAGGACGTTTGATTTCCGAACGTATACGAGATGCCAGCCGGGAAAGGTGTTGTCAAGTGGTTTTGGCAGAAAAATCGCATTTAAATCGCATTTTTATTTATTTATACGGTGATATAAACGCCGCTCATTCCAACAGCGTATCCTACATGCTTCAGGATTGTTCGGCGGCAAATGGGACGGCAGATCCGGCGGCAGCTCCGAGCTCAAAAAGAGCATTAATATAAATCCTATTGGCGACGGTGCCTTATTCAGTGCTCTATATTCGATTGACTCCATACCGAAGGAAAGCTATCTCAATCAGTGGGTATACGTGGAAACATGCGATATCACGGATCAAAACACTCGTTTCGGCCGTATCAGTATTGCCGAAAAAACATCCGGGGTAACATACATTGACATGCTCGAGCCGCGCGAAGTGAAAAATTGTCAGTTCCCGGAAATCATTGTTGGAAAAGTTGTCGATCTTACTCCCAAAAAGCCAAAACCAATACTTAGACGGGCGAACGGAACCCCGGTGATATAGACGGACAAAGCCTTCGTTATCAAAAAAACAAAAAAAATCCCGCAAAAGTACCGGCAGGTAATCCATGGCCTGACAGCGATAACACCCGGCCGGAACCAGACACCTTTGCAATTAATTGACTTCTTCAATATTTTTATTAGTGCCGCGGGTTTATTTTTTCAATTTTTCATCTTCATTATATGATTTAGTTTTTTTATCGCCGGATATATTTTCTCGTAAACGTTTTGTTTATTTTCATAGATATTTTGATTCGTTTTTTCCGGGAAATAAGTTTTTTTAATTTTAACCATAGCATTTACAGCATCCTCGACAGAAGCATATTCCTTTGTCGCTGCCGCCGCAAGAATAGCTCCTCCCAATGAGGCTGATTCCGATGTTTGTAAAGAAACCACTTTTCTCCCGAAAATATATGATTTTAACTGCAGCCATTTATCGGAT
>JAADHT010000229.1:0-3665 GCA_013151705.1 Kiritimatiellota bacterium
ATAGGCTCTCCCTTACTGTTCATTGTTCACTTTCTCACTGTTCACTATTCACTGTTCACTGCTCACCGCGCCGCTTCCGCTCTGGCATAAGGCGTTTAGTTTCTGCTCCAACAGACGGCGCCACTCCTCTATCTCCGGCTCACTCAAATCCGGTGGTATTTCAATCGGATCGCCGAGTATCAACGTCGTTTTCGCCCAGGGCTTGGGTATTCTGAAGTTGTCCCAGCTCCCAGCCTCCCAATACGAGGAATACGCTACTTCGATCGGCAGAACGGGAATCCCCGTTTTCGAGGCGAGAATGACCGGGCCTCTGCTCATTTTGTATTTAGGTCCCCGAGGTCCATCCGGAGTGATGCTGACATTGCAACCGCTCTCAAGACATGTGATGGCCCCGCGGAGCGCGGCCGCTCCGCGTTTGGATGTAGATCCTCTGACCACGCCTATTCCGAAAAATCCCACTATGCCGGCCAGATACTGCCCGTCGCGCGACGCGCTTATCATCGCGACCGTCTTTTTTCTGGCGTACGCCGGAAACATCGCCGGAAAAAATAGAAGTCTGTTATGCCACGTCACCGTTATGTACGGATAGGTTTCAGTATTCAGGCAACCGTTCGGATCCCGCACCTCGGTGTTCATGCAGAATTTCATAAGTCGCAGAAAAAACACCAACGGAGCGAAAATCCAAACGGGTGGTTTTCTAATGCGTCTTATTTGCCGTTTCAAACCCATTTCTCGCATTTTCCTTGAAATTTCCAATCGCCGATTTGGAAAGGCCGCCGCGTTCTCGAAACTTTCACGGACGCGGCCAAGTGAACTCTTGTTTCGTTCAACCACCAATTATACTCCGCCAACAGGCTGGAAGCAATCGTCAAGGGAATTAAAAATGGTCAAACCAGCGCCGCGGCTTTTTGAAATTTGCCGATTGAAAAAACTTAACTCGGTTATTTCACTGGAATTCAAAGCGGCGCAGGGGCACCACGCCCACCTTGACAGGTAAACTCCAAAGCGCTTCGCGCTTCAGCGTACTCATTACTAATACGACAAACCGCGATGTCAGGATATTCCGCGATGGATTTCCCGTTGCGAATGGACATTCCGGCTTTTGATGCTAGATTCGCTTGTTTCCGAAACCCGATTCGCGCGGCTGGTGAGTCGGCAACCATTTTTCTAAAGGATATTATATGTTTGACGACGACACTCTACTGAAACGCCAGAGTTTCAAAAGGATATTGAAATACGCGTTGCCTTACAAGGGAAGGCTGGCCATCGGCATTCTAGCCGGATTCGTCGTCGCCGGTTCTTTGTTCAGCAGCTTCATGCTCATCCCTCAAATTTTGAAGGGTGTGGTTCCCGAGCGCGCGGGAAACACTCAAGCGGTCAAAACAGCCGAACGCGTCGTCGCGGCCGTCGAGGCGGATCCCTCTCGCGCCAATGAAAAAAAGATCGCCGAAGTCGTCCGGATAATATCCCCCCCGAAGAGGATATCCGTCAAGGAGAAGGTTTACGAGTTCAAAAGAAAAGCCGCGAAATGGGGCATCCACCTCCCGGTGGAATACGAAAACAGACGTTTGGTATTCACCAAATGGATTCATTTCTCTATCAAGACGGAGGACGAGAATGGAAAAATGCACTGGCAGTTCTTCTCGATTTTCGTCCTCGGATTCATCCTCCTCTGGACGTTGAAGAACCTGGCGACATACGTCAATAGATATTTCACCAGATGGGTCGGCACGCGCGTGGTCGCCGACCTCAGAAACGAGATATTCCACAATCTGCTGGGACAGTCACTGAAGTTCTACGGCAAAATCGACGTGGGACAACTTATAAGCCGTTGCACGAACGACACCGCCGCGATCGAGTCGGCCGTCGCCAACACGATAGCCGACGCCACAAGATGCCCGCTGGAGGTTCTCGCGTGCGCTTCCGCCATAATCTATTTCAGCGCCCAAACCGGAGACTATTCACTCCCATTGATACTTTTCCTGGGCCTGCCGGCGGCTATTCTTCCATTGATACTTTTGGGACGGCGGATCCGGCGGATCTACCGGAACGCGTTCAGAAACATCGCGATGGTGGTCTCGCGCATGCACGAGATTTTCACCGGCATTCTAATCGTCAAAGCCTACCATGCGGAGGAGAAGGAGTACTCCGTCTTCAAAAGCGTAAACCGCAAATACTTCCGCACGGTCGTCAGCGCGCTTAAAACCGAACTGCTGATGGCTCCGGCGATGGAGGTGGTGGCGGTCGGCGCGACGTTGGTTTTCCTTGTCTATTCCTACGCTCGGGGCGTGACTCTGACCGATCTCGCACTCCTCCTCGTTCCGGCGTTCATGGCCTACCAGCCAATCAAAAAAATCGCCAAAATCAAGACGTATCTCGAACGCAGCATGGCGGCGGCGGACAGATATTTCCAGCTCATCGACACCGACACTTCAATCAAAGAGGCAGCCAATCCCATCAAAATCAACGAATTCAATGAAGAGATAAGTTTCAACGACATCCATTTCACCTACGAGGACAAACCACTGTTTCAGGGATTGAGCCTCGCGATCAAAAAAGGCGAGATCGTGGCCGTGGTTGGCGAGACCGGCTCAGGGAAGACCACGATCGCCAATCTCATAGCCAGATTCTACGATGTGGAATCCGGTAGCGTGACCATCGATGGAATAGATGTCAAGAAACTGGAGTTGGCGTCCCTGCGTTCGCTGATAGGAGTCGTCACCCAGGATCCGCTACTTTTCAACGACACCATCGCGAACAACATAGCGTATTCCAAAGAAGACGCTTCGATGGATGAGATAATCGTCGCGGCGAAACAAGCGAACGCCCATGATTTCATCATCGACGGACGGCATCCTGACGGCTACGACACCGTCGTCGGCGAAAAGGGCTCCAAGCTCAGCGGCGGCGAAAAACAGCGCGTCTCCATCGCCCGGGCGATGCTGAAAAATCCTCCCATAATGATACTCGACGAGGCGACCAGCGCCCTCGACACCGTCACCGAGCGTCTGGTGCAGGACGCTTTGAACCACTTGATGGAGAACAGAACCGTCTTCGCGATAGCTCACAGGCTCAGCACCATACGCCACGCCGACAAGATCATCGTTCTGGACCAGGGCAAAATAATCGAAAGCGGCACCCACGGGGAGCTATTGAAAGCCAACGGGAAATACAAGCATCTACACGACATTCAATTCGGACGCGAGCCGGCGAGCGATCCGGAAGCGGCTGGTTGAGGATTTCTGAAATGAGAGTGGCGGAAACGTTCAAAAGCATTCAAGGCGAATCGTCCTTCGCCGGTCTTCCCTGTTTCTTCATCAGACTCGCCGGCTGCAATCTCGACTGCCGATGCTGCGACACGAAGTTCGCGAGAAACGCGGGTGCCGATTCCTTCGAGACCGAAATTCCGGAACTGGTTGAAATGGCGAGATGGTCGGGTGTCGGCATGGTGGAGGTTACGGGCGGCGAACCTCTTCTTCAAGAAGAGACTTCGACGTTGTGCGAGGCCTTGCTAAACGCCGGATTCACGGTTTTACTCGAGACGAACGGTTCGCTTCCGATTTCGCGGATCTCGCGGAAAGTCCACAGGATTATGGACTGCAAATGCCCCTCCAGCGGCGAATCGGATTCGAACCTTCCCGCGAACTTCGCGGAACTAACCCCCG
>JAADHT010000229.1:3736-8608 GCA_013151705.1 Kiritimatiellota bacterium
GAACACTCCCTCGCCGACCGCGGTTGCGGATTGCTCCTCAGCCCCGCCGCCGCCACACCGGGGTTCGATCCCGAGGCCACACCCGCGAATCTCGCGGAATGGCTACTGGAAACACCCGTGCGGGCTCGTCTGCAGCTACAACTTCACAAAATCATCTGGCCCTGCGAGTTCCGCGGTCGGTGAGTCGGAGACGGGGAGAGTAGGGCGGAGCGTCCCCGCCCGCCCATCTTGGGGTTAAGCCTCCGCCGACGATGGAAACAAGCAAAAACGAGAATAGCCTCTAAAATTCTCAAAAAAAGTAGGACGGTCCTTCCAGGCCGTCATTCCAATCCCGCGAGATAAAATAGCCTCGAAAAAACACAAAATTCTCAAAAGGGAGGAAGGTTTTTTTATGAGTCTTTTGAGTCTCCCCAAAGGTTTACACGCCTTGGACGCGTGGATAAAATTTTTCGATGCCAAACAAAATTTTCAACCACCAAACGCAAGCTGGTTCGAGGGTAAAACACTACCGCTTCGCGGCGTCGATGGCTATTTTCGCCCATTCCGCGAGTCGGTGTGGATCGTGGCGGACCGTGCTTATATCCTTCATAATGATTTCGACATTGCATCCTTCCGCGCGGTCTAGAAAATTAGTGAGGTCCGCACGCGCCTTTTCAGGATTCCAGGACTCCTCCGCGAGAATCGCGGGATTGGGTTTGTAGGACAACGCATAGTCCGAACCGGCCTCCTCGACGGTCTTGCCGATGTCGGCCCAGGCGCTGACCGAGATTTTCCTGAGATTTGGTATGGAACGCAGGATGCCTATTTTGTTGTGCAGCGGTTCGCAGCAACCGTAGTATGTGAGCCCGAAGACGCTATTCGAGCCTTTTCAGCGGCGAGCTTCCGTAATATATCCCGATCGACGGCGTTGAATTTCATTTCACAAGCTCTTCTGTAAGACCACTAATTTGAGGTTGTTGAAAAACTCTCATTTCCACCATTTCTTTTTTAGATAGTCGAAATATTTGTCGGTGATATCCAACGGGACGTTGAAGGGAATGTGGTTGCCCACGGCCCAGATCAATCCGGCGCATTGCTCCGCGAGCGCGAAAGTCGCGTCCATCTCTTTTTTCACGGCCGGCCAATCGTCGAAGGTCATCGTGCGGCAATCGACTTTGCTTCCGACCAGGCAGTGAGTCTTGCCGAATTTCGACACCACATAGTCAAAATTGTTCGACGGTTCGAAAATGAATCCATCGGCACCCGCCGCCGCGATGTCCTCCATAAACATGTCGAACGTGCCGTCGCAGCAGTAGAGCACCTTTTTTCCGGCAGCATGCAGCATGTCGATGATTTTCTTGTAAATCGGGAAAATGGCGGAGCGGTAGAAATCCGGCGGCATAAAGGGGCCTTCAGTCCAAACCATGTCGTCGTGCATTATATAGACGTCGATGGAGGTTTTCGCCCAAGCTCTCGCATGGTGCATCGTAATTTCTCCAAACGAAGCCAGGACTTTGGCGAATCTCTCCTGGTCGGCGGCGGCCATCAGAAACATATCCCATCCGAAGGTGTGGCTCGCACCCGACACCACCGTTTTATAGTATCCTCCGGTTACGACCTGGTTTTCATACATGGCGGATCTGGTTTGATACAGCTCCTCGTAGGTTTTCACCAAGTGATCGAACTCCTCCAATCCATATTCTTCCACGGCGTCGAATTCGAGCACCTGTTCGATATCCTCGAACGGACAGGTTTGTTCGGTATTCAGATCCCTTTCATCCTCCGTGAAAACCGCATGCCCCATATTGGTTACTCGTCCGCGCTCGCTCCAAGAAACCGTTTCGTCCATCGTGCACCACGTCAAATCGAAATCCCATTTGTCGGCGAAATTCTTTCTGGCCTGTTCCGTGTTGGCGTTCGCTCCTGTTACGTGCTTTATCAACTCGTCGTTCGGATTGTTGTATTCCGTATGCCCGATTCTTGGAGCGGGCTCCAAATTGATCACCTTCATTCCGATTTCTCTGCTCATATTTTCAATCCTCCTTGTCGCACCCTACCCGCGATTGTCGCATGCTCGCCTCGACCAATTTTCAGCGTCCGCGCCGCCGATTGGTCGTTTCCCAAGACGCGGCGAATGATGGGAGATGAAAGTCCGTCTTGTCCGAAGTCAAAACCCGCTCCATCTCGCCAATGTCTTGCCGCTATAATCTAAAAATGCCATGTTTTTCCGTTTTGTGAATGGCTTTATGTTAGAATTAAATGTATATTTGTAAGGAATGAAAAAATTGGCATATGATTTCAAACTAACTTTGCATGTCGCGAGATTCGCGGAACTCGGAAAAGAGTGGCATGGCAACGGTTACAGCGATGGTTTTTCGCGACTCTACTTCCCGCAACGTGGCAGCGGGCTTTTAGAGATCAACGGCAAGCGTCTCGCTTTGATTCCCGGACGTCTCTATCTCGTCCCGGCGCGTGCGAGGCACTCCTATCGCTGCGAGGATACGCTCGATATGTTCTGGTCCCATTGGAACGCGACGCTCTTCGCCGATTTGAACCTTTTGGACGTTCATCCCGCATTGACGGTCGTCGTACCGGAGGACGTCCGCTCCACCGCGCGCGCCTTTCAAAACGTAATCGACTCATTCGAGTCTGGCGGACTCGCGGGAATGATCTCCGCGAAAAGCGCGCTTTTGAAGTTGCTGGCACCGTTCTTCGATGTCGAGCCGGATGAAACCAGCTTGGAGAAATACCGAAAAATCGCGCGTCTGGCGCCGATTCTGGAATACATCACCGAGCATCTACACGGAAACATAAGCATCGACCGACTGGCCAAACGCGCCGGTTATCAAAGGAATTACTTCTCGACTCTTTTCAAGGAGGTCTTTTCGGTTTCGCCGAACAGATACGTCCACGAACGCAAAATCGAGAAGGCGCGGGAGATGATACGCAAGGGAGATGCCGGTTTCAACGCCATAGCCGACTCTCTGGGATACTCCGACGCGTTCCACTTCTCGAAAACCTTCAAAAACCTGACGGGACTATCGCCGAAAGAGTTCAGAAAACGCTCCACCGTCATAATGCCGTAAAAACATTGCCGCGCGCCAGCGTTCGCAAGACATGCGGATAGTCCGCGGAAATGGCGTATCCTCGAACTCGTTGCCGCGGTAATACGGATACGGGATTTCACCGGCGTTCAACAACGCCGTGTGGTTGTCCCCGGCAAATTCGCGGGCACGCTCAAATCACCATCAACCTGCCTTAACAGCCACTCACCGTTCAAATTCAATTTCACGTCATTTGCGGTTATACTGTCAGGCGACGCGTTTCGGGCGTGCCGGCGACAAACAGTATGTTCGCACCCTAATCTTGTCGCTTTTTGGTATACTCGAATCTGTCGGGAATAGTTTACTTTTCGACGCGTCGTGTTATATTTGACCGTTCAGCCTCTATGAATTTATTGTTGAATTCCGATTTCGACTTCCGCTCTCATGTTGACTTTCAACACGAAAGCGCTATACTAATCAAGTCTTGTTCGAAAAGGCGCCACGACCGCGTGTTCGCCCGCGGGATCCGGTATTTTTTGATTTATGACGGTGTTGTCGGAGAAGAATTCTCAACGGGGTATGGCTTATGTTTCTATTAAATATGTTTTTGTCCAGTCCCGTTCACTATCTCAGGATCGTGGCGGAAATAGCCATTCTGTTCACTTTCATCTATTCCGGACTCTATTATCTCCGCGGAACCCGCGGATCCTACATTCTTGCCGGTCTCCTGACGATGCTCATCCTGCTGACTTTCGTTGCCGACACGCTGCAACTTGACGTGATAAGCTGGATGCTGCAAAGTTTATGGGCCGTTTTAGCCGGAGTCTTGATTGTGATATTCCAGCCCGAATTGAGAAGGGCCTTCGCTCAATTGGGCAGTAGATCGTTCGTGCGGAGAATGAAAAAGCGCGAAACCATCAACGAGGTGGTCACCGCCGCTATAAACCTTGCCAACCAGCGCGTCGGCGCCCTTATAGTCTTCGAGCGCGAAATAGGAATGCGCACGATCATCAACAACGCGGTGGTTATCGACGCCGCGTTGAACCATTACCTGATCGAAACCATTTTTCAGCCTAGGACCCCCCTGCACGACGGTGGCGTGATAATACGCAACAACCAAATAGCGGCCGCCCACTGCATCTTTCCGCTGACACACGACGTGGAACTTCAAAAAACGATGGGAACCCGCCATCGCGCGGCCATCGGAATAACCGAGGAGACCGACGCCATCGCCGTCGTCGTCTCCGAGGAGACAGGCGCCATAAGCCTGGCCTGCAGGGGAAAGTTGAAGAAAAACGTCGGTCCGGATAAAATAGCGAGATATCTGAATTCGCTTCTCCGCATGGAGGAGGGAGACTCGTTGAAGGGTATTTTCGACTCATCCGCGGAAACGAATTCCAAAATGGAAGGATTCAGCAAAACTCCACTTAAAAATGGCTAACAAAAACAAATCCATATTCAGATTCGTTCCAGGATTCATCAGACGCGATTTCTGGCGCAAGGTGATCGCTCTGTTTTTCGCCATCCTCATCTGGGCAAGAGTCTCGGCTCAACTCGAAGACGAACAGATTTTCAGAGACCTGCCAGTTTCCATCTCGATCCCTCCCGGATACGTCGTTATGGACAGCGCTCCCATAACCACGGACATTACTCTGAAAGGCAGCAAACAGCGCCTTCTCAGATTGAAACCTACCGATTTGACGATTTCCGTAGGAATAAAAAAACCGGTGCGCGGTCAAAACGAAATGCGCATCAAGAAGAAAAACGTCGCACTACCCCCCGGCGTTTCCGTGGAGAGAATCGAGCGAAACCGTATTGTTTTGAAACTCGACAGGAAATCGGAAAAGAA
>JAADHT010000266.1 GCA_013151705.1 Kiritimatiellota bacterium
ATTCAGGCTGGACAACAACTCAAATCTGGTTGGCGAACACAAAAATATCTTCAAGTATTTATCAAGGCGAATTTTTTGTGAAAATGACTGACATTCAATAAAATCGGACTGTTTCATACTGGGAATTACTTGAATTTCCACAATATAAAGCCACCGGAAAACTTGAAAATCCATTGAAATAGATCAGATTGACTCTCGGATAAACAAACGGTACGGTACCGTGTTCGCATTCTTCGCGATTATGATGGAAAAGTGGTGTGAATTCTCAAAAGGAGGTTGAATGAAATTCCACACAGTTGTAAACTGTATGGACGGACGGGTGCAACTACCCGTGATAGAGTATTTGAAAGAGAGGTTCAAGGTCGATTACGTCGATTCCGTAACCGAACCCGGGCCCGTTAAGATCCTCAGCGATGGCAATGACGAAAGAGCTCTGGAATCCATCTTCTCCAGAATCGGAATTTCACTTGAACGACATAATTCAACTGGAATCGCGGTTGTAGCCCACCATGACTGTGTGGGAAACCCTGTTCCTGATGAGGTTCAGGCGCGGCAACTGCGTGAATCCGCGGCTCTATTGAAAAATAGGTTTCAAACCGATGTCACGGCGCTTTGGGTGGACGGGAATCGCCGCGTGCGCGAAGTGCGACTTTGAAAAGAAATGAGACGAAGGCGGCGGGGCGGTCTCGGCGAGACCTCCCTACTTTTGTCGTCAATCCGGAATCCGGACAAGCCCCCTCAGGCGTTGGTCGTGGTACCTGTCAAATACCAATCCAAAGGTTGCTGTTCACCGTCACTCCAAGTGAATTCGTGTCGATTGGTGTGTTTCATGGTGAAAAAAAGAGTTGAGCGGCTAGTACTGCGTATAACTTAAAACCCCGCAAGTGGTTTTTCAAGAGATTCCATACCCTTTGTCTATGAGTGGTTTTTCAATCGGAAAACTTGGGAAAAATATTCATATTTTGAGTTTTTCAATCTTTACTTGTTTGATATACTATGATATATTAACCGCGTGTTGGATCATCCGGGTGTTTTCAACATCCCAACCGGAGCTGAAAATGACAGAGAGTTTCGTAAAGGAGAATTGGTCTTCGCTGGAGGGGATTCCCGCGGAAGACGTTTTGCGATGGGCATCCGAAAATTTCGGAGATCGGCTGGTGTTCGCGACATCTCTCGGCCTGGAGGACCAGGTTCTGATGGATATGATGGCCCGCTTGGGAATCGATGTCGATGTTTTCACTCTCGACACTGGTCGTTTGTTTGACGAAACATATAATCTGATCGAAGCCACGGAAAAGCGCTACGCTAGGAAGATACGCTTGTTTTTCCCAAACGCGTCGGAAGTCGAGAGAATGATAGAGGAAAATGGAATCAACCTGTTTCTGAAAAGCGCGGAAATGAGGAGGCGGTGCTGCTCAGTCAGAAAACTGGAACCTTTGCGGCGCGCTTTGAACGGTTACGACGCTTGGATATGCGGGTTGAGGAAGGAACAGTCGGACTCCCGTTCAAATTCGCGGACGCTTCTTTGGGACTCGAACGTCCAAATGGTGAAGATAAATCCGCTGGTCGATTGGTCGAGCCGCGAAGTTTTGGAGTACGTGAAAAAGAATGACGTGCCGTACAACAAACTGCATGACGAAGGTTTTCCAAGCGTAGGCTGCGCCTGCTGCACCCGAGCGGTGAACCCGGGCGAGGATATGCGCGCGGGACGCTGGTGGTGGGAGAACGAGAGTCGGAAAGAGTGCGGCTTGCATATGGTCGATGGGAAACTTGCGAGAAAGTCCGCCGCGTCGACTCGTTGAATAAAGGGGAAAACATATGTCTGAATACAATTTAAGCCAATTGAAGCAACTTGAGGCCGAAAGCATCTATATCTTTCGGGATACCGTGAGCCAGTTCGAGAATCCCGTGCTGCTCTATTCGATAGGCAAAGATTCATCCGTGCTGGTTAGACTCGCTCAAAAAGCGTTCTATCCCGGCAAATTGCCATTCAAACTTTTACACATAGACTCGACTTGGAAATTCAAGGAGATGATTCGTTTCAGAGACGAGTTCTGCGCTGATCAAAAACTCGATCTCGTGGTGCATCAAAACAAGAAAGGCAAAGAGGCGGGTGTCAACCCGTTCGACTATGGAAGCAGAAAATACACCGACATTATGAAGACCAAGGCCTTGCTGGAGGCCTTGGACACCGGAAAGTACGGCGCCGCGTTCGGTGGTGCGCGGCGTGACGAGGAAAAATCAAGAGCGAAGGAACGAATATACTCGTTTCGGGACGAGAATCACCAGTGGGACCCCAAGAACCAGCGTCCGGAACTTTGGAATCTGTACAACGGGAAAATCAAACCGGGTGAAAGCGTCCGCGTCTTTCCATTGTCCAACTGGACCGAATGCGATATCTGGCAGTATATCAGACTTGAAAATATACCCATCGTCCCTTTGTATTTCGCCAAGGAACGCCCCGTGGTGGAACGCGACGGCGTTTTGATAATGGTGGATGACGACAGGATGCGTTTGCTTCCCGGAGAGAAACCTATGAACAGAATGGTTCGCTTCAGAACACTTGGTTGCTACCCGTTGACGGGAGCGATAGAGTCTACCGCCACGACGGTCGAGGAGATCGTCGAGGAGATGATGCTCACGAAGGTGAGCGAGCGTTCGACCCGCATAATAGACCATGACGGCGACTCGTCTATGGAGGAGAAGAAGAAAGAAGGATATTTCTGATGGATATTGAAAAATTTTTGGATCAGCATGAAAATAAGGATCTGTTGAGATTTTTAACCTCCGGATCGGTGGATGACGGAAAATCAACGCTCATAGGTCGCTTGCTGTACGACAGCAAACTGATCTTCGAGGATCAACTGTCCACCCTCCGTAAAGACAGCGATAGGATCGGCACCACGCATGGCACCGGTGAAATAGACTACGCGTTGCTGCTCGACGGACTGAAGGCCGAGCGGGAGCAGGGCATAACGATAGACGTGGCGTACAGATATTTCGCCACGCCGAACCGCAAGTTCATCATCGCCGACACGCCGGGACACGAGCAATACACCAGGAACATGGCTACGGGGGCATCGACCGCTAATCTCGCGATAATTCTGATCGACGCTCGACATGGAGTCGTAACGCAGACGAAACGCCATGCGTTCATCATCTCTCTGTTGGGCATCAAACATGCCATAGTGGCGGTGAACAAGATGGACATAGTGGATTACTCGCAAAACGTGTTTCATGACATCCAGCAGGATTTCAGGGATTTCATAGCCGAGGTCGAAATTCCGGATATACACTACATTCCAGTCTCGGCCTTGAAGGGAGATAACGTCGTTGATCCGTCCGCCAACATGGCTTGGTACGATGGCAAAACCCTTCTCGAGACTTTGGAGAGCGTGAACATCTCCCACGATAGAAATTTCACGGATTTCCGTTTTCCGGTACAGTTCGTGAATAGACCTAACCTTGACTTTCGGGGATTTTCGGGAACCGTGGCTTCCGGAATCGTGAAACGAGGGGATCGGATCAAAGCGCTGCCATCTATGAGAACGTCCAGGATCAAAAGAATTGTCACCGCCGATGGCGACTTGGAAGAGGCTTTTGTCCCTCAAGCGATCACATTGGTGCTAGAGGACGAGATAGACGTCAGTAGCGGGGAGATGATGGTCCTTGCAAACAACGTTCCCCGAATAGCGACTCATTTTGAGGCTATAGTGGTCTGGATGGCGGACACCCCGCTTCGCAGTTCCGACGAATACATAATTCGTCAAGCCGGACAATTGACGCAGGCGAGGATCGACTCCCTGAAATATCATGTGGACGTGAACACGTTGAACAAAAGCAAGGCCGACACACTACGCCTTAATGAAATCGGGCGCGTCGTGGTCTCCACCAGCAAACCATTGTTTTACGATTCCTACTCTAAAAACCGGGCTACCGGCGCTTTCATTCTAATCGACCCGGTCACCAATGGAACCGCATGTGCCGGGATGATCATAGAGGGGCTTTCACCGAAAAATCTGGAGCAGGGAGACGAAGCGGGAAGCGCTTTGGTGGAGCATGTTCAAAAACGGGAATTCCAATGGGACACCGGAATGGTGTCCAACAAGGAGCGAACGATAAAAAACCGTCATAAAGGCAAACTGCTCGTTGTAACCGGCCTGAAAGGCGTCGGCAAACACGAAGTCGCCAAAAAGCTGGAGTCTCGACTCTTCAAGCTCAACATGAATTCCTACTACCTTGGAGTCGGGAATGTCCTCGGCGGACTCGACGCTGACATGGGGGACGCTTTTTGGGATCATGACGAGCATATTCGGAGGATCGGCGAGTTGTCCCGCATCATGACGGATGCCGGTCTTATTTTAATCACCCCCATTAACAACGCGGACGATTACGATTTGGAGAAACTCAAAATGTTGAACTCGCCCAACGAGCTGATTGTCGTGAACATTGGCGAGAACATTTTTGAAAACTATCAGGTGGACGTGAATCTGGATTCGAATCCCGACTTGGCGTCAAGTCTAACCACCATTCTACGGTTGCTTTCGGATAAAAAAATAATTCCTGACTACTGCATATAGACAAAGGAGCTTCATATCATGAATGAACTTTATCAGAATTTGAGGATAAGCCTGGAGCGCTATTCGAACAACGAGATAGACGCCTCCGAGCTTAAACACGCGACAGCCCCGTTGGGAATATACCAGCAACGGAATGGAAAGCCCATGTTGCGCGTTAGAGTCTCGGGCGGACATATGCCGACGGAGCGTTTGACTGACGTGGCGGACATCATGGATTTATACGACATCGACTATTCCCACATAACCTCCAGACAGGATCTGCAACTACATGGATCTC
>JAADHT010000269.1 GCA_013151705.1 Kiritimatiellota bacterium
TCGCCCATTAAGGTTCCTGTCAAATAAAAACAACACAAATCCAGGGAAAATTTAAAAAATTTTCCTCCAAGCCATCCTTTATTGGGCAGGAATAGCGCGCCACACGACTGTGAATCGTTGACAGCAGGGATTCTTCACGACTTGTTTCGCTCTGTGAAAACTCCAATTCTTGGCTGGAGAAAACATCTCCGCACAGTCACCCATCTGGATCTACGAATATTATGAGTCGCTATGACACGCCATATCCGCCACTCCGCTTTTGCGAAGCCAGGAAAACTTCAGTACCGACGCATGTTCAGACGATTCGCAACACTCCTATGGATATCCCTCGGGCAAGGAACTCCAAACTTACTTTGACTCATGCTTCGGACGGAAACATCGGGATTGAACCCCGCGAACAGTAAAAGGCCAGTCGCCGCTCTCAATCACTCCTGTGAGGATAACCCAACTTACTTGCCGGTTCGCGGCGACAGGCCGAAAATCATCCGAACATCTTTTTCACTTCGAACTCCTGGTCGTCAGTCAATATGTAATAAACCGCCTTGCTTATTTTCGAGGCCAAGGCTTTGGTCGCCAACGCGCCGCCTCCCGAACAGCGTTTTCGGTCATAGAATTTTCGCGCCTCCGGGCAATAGCGTATCATACCATGAGCGGCTTCGACAAAAGCCCAACTCAGATATTTGTCGCCGTTTTTACGGTTGTTGTTTCCCTTCTTTTTATTGTTCGACTTCGACACGGCATTAACGCGTCGCGCGTATGACGTGTAGTTGCCGGCCTTTTCGAATCCGCCTATGCCTCTCGTCTTTGGGATGGATGTGCCCCTCCGGCAAAACCCCCGGACGCGGCATCTCGGCGATGAAAAAAGCGTCGCTTTTGTCGTCCGTGCTCTTCAAACCCGAATACTGGTCCATCGCCGCTGGATTCGCCAGCTTCACGTCGTATCCGTCCATCACAAGTCCGTCGACAAGCCAGTACCAGTTGTAGGTTGATTCCACCGCGATTGTTTTTATCTCCTCCTTGAAATGACTCAAAACGTCGACTACAACGTCTATTTTGTTGGGCGGTCGCTTCCCGAACACCCTTTTTCCCGATTTTTCAACGATTCCGTAGTAACCGTTGTTTGAATGCAGGTCCACCGCACGGTACAGTTCTCTCATGAGGTTCCTCCTTTTTGTTCTGTCTAAGTGCCATTATTGTCGAGCAATTAATATAGCACAAATTGGTTGGAACCTTATATGTTTATCACTCCTTCCAGGGCGACATTCCACGGGCCCCAAGCCCGCTTGATTATTGCGCATATGGCGGAAGAAATGACGGCCTGGAAGGACCGTCCTACTGCCGCGGTTTTCGGTGTCGGCGCGATAATATTACACCATCACCACTCCACTTTCAGCGCATCGACTTGATTAGCCGGCTTTCAGGCATATATTCGCCGCTTGGCGTGATTCCTTTGGCAAGGAGCGGCGTTTGCGAAATGAATCGATGGGCGCTACGATGGGAACGGATTAAGAAGGAATATGGGAAATTGCTCGAGAATATTTTCATAAAAAGCGCGAGACAGCACAATCTCAAGAACATAGACGTTTCAATCCCGCGCGGAAAACTCGTCGTGGTGACGGGACTCAGCGGTTCCGGAAAATCGTCTCTGGCGTTCGACACCCTCTACGCCGAGGGACAGCGTAGATACGTGGAGAGCCTCTCATCCTACGCCAGGCAGTTCCTCGATCAAATGCGCAAACCGGATGTCGAGCGCATCGACGGCCTCTCTCCGGCCATCGCCATCGAGCAGCGCTCTTCCGGAGGGAATCCCCGGTCCACCGTCGCCACGACCACCGAGATTTACGACTATCTCCGTCTGCTCTACGCCAACATCGGCCATCCGCACTGCCCGAAATGCGGCAAACCCGCGCGCGGACAGAGCCCGAGCGCGATATGCGCGAGACTCGCGGAAATGCCGGAAGGTTTGAAACTTATGTTGCTCGCTCCCTACGTGGTCGGCAGAAAGGGTGAGCACAAGGATGTTTTGGAGAAAATAGCCGCGGATGGATTCGTCAGAGCCAGGATAGACGGAGAGCTGGCGGTGCTGGACGACGCTCCGATCAAGCTCGCCAAAACCAAAAACCACACCATCGAGGCTGTGGTTGATCGCCTGGTCGCCGGAAACATTGACTCGGCAAGATTGAGCGACTCCGTGGAGACGACGTTGAAATGCGGCGGCGGCAACATGGTTCTTTTAGTAGAGGCCGAAAACGGCTGGACGGAGGAGAAGATAAGCGAGCATCTGGCATGCGCCGATTGCGGGGTAAGTTTCGGCGAACTGGCTCCCCGCAACTTCTCGTTCAACAGTCCTTACGGCGCATGCCCCAAGTGCCACGGATTGGGCTCGAAACTGTTTTTAATCCCGGAGCTGCTCGTTCCAGACGACTCGCTCTCTTTGAAGAAAGGAGCCATCCCGGCTTGGCGGAGGGGCCCCCGCAGATTGATAATCTACTACAACCACCTAATCCGCTCCCTCGCCGAACACTGGGATTTCCCCAAACTAGCGACAACGCCCCTTAGGGAGATCCCCGAGGATTTGAGATGGCAGCTTCTGCACGGCACCGGAGAAGAAATCGTGAAATTCGATTTTTGGATGCGCGGTAAAATGCGCGAGATGCGGAAACCCTTTGAGGGGATCATTCCAAATCTCGAGCGACGCTACGTGGAAACCGAAAGCGACGCCGTGCGCGAGCGGCTGCGTAAAATGATGCGCCCGAAACCCTGCGACGCATGCGGAGGCGCGCGACTGCGCCCTGAAAGCCTGGCCGTCACGGTCGGCGAACTGGGAATTCATCAATTCAACGCGCTTTCGGTCGAGGATGCCGACGCTTTCATGGCGGAGCTGCCGGAGAAACTGTCGGAGGAGGAGCTGCAGATCGCCGGAGAGGTAATCCGCGAGATCCGCGGGCGAATATCGTTTCTGCGGGACGTCGGGCTCGCCTATCTCTCGCTCGACCGAGGCAGTGGAACGCTTTCGGGCGGCGAGGCTCAGAGAATACGGCTCGCGACGCAAATCGGCAGCGGTCTGACAGGTGTGCTCTACATTTTGGACGAACCCAGTATCGGACTGCACCAGCGTGACAACGAAAAGCTTCTCAACACGCTCGAGCAACTGCGCGACACGGGAAACACCGTCGTGGTCGTGGAGCACGATCTCGACACCATCAGACGAGCCGACCATGTGATCGATCTCGGCCCCTTGGCCGGAAAACACGGTGGAGAGCTCGTGGCCGAGGGGACGGCCGCAAAAATCGCGGAATCAAAGAAATCACTGACCGGCGACTATTTGAGCGGTCGGAAGGAGATCCCAATACCCCCTGTCAGATCGAAGGGAGTCGGAAAAAGCCTCGTGATCAAAGGAGCGAGACTGAACAACTTGAAGAACATAGACGTTGAAATCCCATTGGGAACTTTTTGTTGCGTCACAGGGGTGTCCGGTTCCGGAAAAAGCAGTCTGATAGACGATACGTTGAGGGTGTCGTTGAACCGCCATTTCGGAATAGGAACGGAAACGCCCGGAGAACACGACTCCATTCTGGGACTCGAGGAGATCGGCAAGTCCATCGTGATCGACCAGACGCCGATCGGGCGAACCCCGAGATCTAATCCGGCCACCTATACCGACGCGTTCGGAATAATCCGCGAGCTTTTCGCCAAACTGCCCGAGGCGAAGGCTCGCGGCTACAAGCCGGGAAGATTCAGTTTCAACGTGAAAGGCGGCCGCTGCGAGGAATGCAAGGGCGACGGCGTCAAAAAAATCGAAATGCAGTTTTTGCCGGATGTTTACGTCACCTGTTCGATTTGCGGCGGCAAAAGATTCAACGAGGAGACCCGTTCCGTCAAATTCAAGGGCAGGAACATATCAAACGTGCTCGACATGACCGTCAACGAGGCGTGCGAGTTCTTCTCCGCCATCCCAAGACTTCACCGCAAACTCAAAACCCTCGTTGACGTGGGATTGGGATACATTCATCTCGGGCAGCCGGCCACCACCCTCTCCGGCGGCGAGGCGCAACGCGTCAAACTGGCCGCGGAACTCGCTAAAATCCCGAGAGGACACACCATCTATATTTTGGACGAGCCCACGACGGGACTGCACATACACGACGTGAAAAAACTTATGGACGTGCTTTTCCTGCTCCGCGACAAGGGCAACACCGTTCTTGTGATAGAGCACAACCTCGATCTGATCAAGGCCGCCGACCATATCATCGATCTAGGCCCCGAAGGGGGCGACGCCGGCGGCGAACTCGTGGCGGACGGGACGCCGGAGGAGGTCGCGAAAATCGCGGAATCCCGCACCGGCGCGTGTCTCGCGGAAATCCTTGCTCCCAAGTAGGGCACTCCCTTCGGGGCGACATCCCGGCGCTCCCCGCGGGTCCCGCGCGGTGTCAGGCGGAGAATTGTCGCCATCGCGGAGCGGAGAGAAATGACGGTCTGGAAGGACCGTCATACCATCGGAGAGAAAATGAAAGACGATTTGACGTTGATAAACGATTTCAGGGTGTCAATGGACGAGCGGCTCGCCGCCGCCGCGAGAATCGCGGACGGTTTCAAACCGGATTTGGAGCGTGCGATCTGCGAGGTGGACTTGCACTGCCACTCGTTTTGCTCCGACGGCTATTATTCGCCCTCGAACAAGGTTTTCGAAGCCTACCGCAGGGGGCTGGCGGCGCTTTCCATAGCGGACCATGATCTTTTCGACGGTCAGATTGAAACGCTGAAAGCGGGGGAAATTTTCGGTGTCGAGATAATTCCGGCGGTGGAGTTCTACACCGACCGACCGGGAATCGAGATCATCGGCCATTTTCCGG
>JAADHT010000004.1 GCA_013151705.1 Kiritimatiellota bacterium
AAATTCTTTTCCGTTTTTTCCAGCTTCACTGCTTTCAAAAGCTCTTTCGTGTAATCCGACTCAGTTGGATCAGGCTCGTCCCCATTGTCGAAAATAGCCATTTCATCTTCAACATCATCCTTTTCATCGTCAGAGCATTCCTCTTCTTCAGATTCAGTCTTCCATATCGGAGTGTATTTGTACTTCACAACTTTCAGAGGCGATTCGCTCGGTTCCGACGCTCGTTCAATGTCGTTAAGAAAAGCGACGTGTCGTTTTACCATTTCCACTCGATACTTCAGCTCACCTTCAAGATATTTTGATATCCTCGTATTTTTAATCGTCGGAAGGATTTCGTCTATCAATTTCAGAGTGTGTTTTGTTCCAACGCAATGCGAAAGATTCAGTATGAACGCTTTTTTACGTTCCGCGCCCTTTTTTGATAAAAGATATTTTTTGAGTAATCGGCAATATATTCTATCTGCTTTTGTCGTTTGGGGATTAGGTAATATCGAATCAATGTACGTATTGATATATTTAGGATTTTCATTCAGGACGTCTTCTAGAATTTCAAAATTATTTTGAAGTTTAACGTCTAAGTTCCCTTCAGAAGGAGGGGCGAGATTTTCATAATTTTTTCGATATTTATTGAACGATCTCAAATATTCAATCAACTCTTTTTTCAATGGTTTATCTGCAAAACAAACAAATCCGGATGCAAATATTAATATAGTAAAAATATATTTCATGACTATTTAATCTCCTTTTTAAACAGTCCCACTATGTGGTCTATCGTCGGTTGGATTACGGTTCCCGTCCACAATGGGAAAGGTGAGCCAACCGCTCTTTTGCCTTTGGTGATCACAACAATTTTTTTCCTCTTTTCGCGACTGTAACGCAAGCAGTTTGGCCTGGCTTGCCAGCGCCACCAGACCACCAATCCCAACAGCTCAAACTCAGAATCTCCAGTCCGGCGGATCCAGCGAAAAGTTGCCTGGGCCAATAGCCACCATCCTTAAATGACAAGTAGCTCACAGGAATATAGTTTTCATACAGTGGTTTTCTCTTTAGGTGTTCCAATTCATTTTTCTTTTCATTTGCTATCTTGAAGAAATCTAAATTGTGTCCATTCTGAATCTTATCTCCACATTTCTTCAATTGATTAATCAACGAATAGTATTTGGTTGAATTTCTCAAAATATCATCAACATCCTGTGGAATTCTATCTTCATCTTTCTCAATCCAGTGTCCCTCTTTATTATTCATGAAAACTGGTTCTCCCCCATGAGCGAACAGGAATAAGTGGTTCCAGTAACGTGGATATCTGCGGTTTGGATTTTTGTTTGGATATCGGTTTTTTGCACAAACATTGACTTGCGCTCTGCTCGCCCTCAATAATTTCGCCTTGAACCGTCCTTTGGGAGCGACTTTGTTGAATATTTTGAAGTGCGATATTAGAGATTTTCTCAGGTTTAGAATTGGGCCGTCGTAACTGTTTTCCAATTTCCCATAACATGCGATCATCCTGAGCGTTGGCACGACTTTGAAATTGAGTCGGTCGGATATTCTCTTTCCATTGATTACCACTGTAAACCGGATTGTTCCTTTTCCGGGAGATATTCCTTCTATTTTTATTGGGATGTCCTCTCCGTTGAATTTTTTGAACTCGGTAGCATCCTCTTTGGGGATTTGCGTCCATTTGGATGCGCCGGGGATTTTCCCCACAGTTTGATTTTCGACGGAAAGTCGAATTCCAGCTTGTCCACCTCTCCGCCGCCGGGAAATATCAGTTTGCCGTTTTGAAGTGACCGATCCTTAGGATTGATCCTGTGTCCGTTTTTGCCCGCGACATTGTCTTTGACCCATTTGCCGCCTTTCTTTTGTCTTTCCGTATAATCGTCGTTTACGGCAATAAGCAAAGCTTTCCCCGCTAGTTGATATTCCCTTTCGGTTTGGGATGATTCGAAAGGGCTTTGCTTTGGCCATTTGTCGCCGTATGTGTCGGTGAAAGTCACATGATTGTCCGTGTTCGACCTTATCTCCACCTTCTCCACGGTCGCCAAGGCCTTGTCCTGATATTTTCCCAATACACCCGTGCTTTCGAAGTCGATCTCCACGTCGCGGAGTTGGCCGCTTACGCTCGTTCCCTCGACGAACACCTTTTTGGGGAGTTTGTCGCCGTCGGCGAGGTTCCAGCTCGTTTTCGTCAGCTCGTGTTTCTTCAGTTTGTCTTTCCAGAACTTGACGTCCCCGCCGGATTCGGAACCGTACAGGCGTTTTTTCGAGAGGGTGAATTTTCCCTCTTTCAGTTTGACGAGCTCCGCTTTCGTTCCTTTGGGCTTGAATCGGAGCGCGGCTCTGACGGGGTCGGTTTTGAATCCTATGAACGCCCCCGGATTCTCCTCTTTGGCTTCATTGAGTTTTTGCATTACGATGTCCGGATTGAACACGGTGACGTCGAGTTCGTCCTGTATCGCCGGGGTGATGTCTATGGCGTCGCCGCCTCTGAAGAGTTTCATTTCGGCTTTGAATTTGATGTTCCGGAGTAAGGAGCTTGTTTTAAATCCCTCGATGTACAGTTTTTTGTTGTTCGGAAGGCCGCCCGGGTCTTCGGTGGACCATTTGACGGAGGACGCGGCGCCGCGTCCGAGGACGGGAACATCGTTTTCGCCGGGAGTCGACGTGTTCCAGACTCTGACGTTGTTTTTAGCGTTGTTGTCGTCGGCGAGCTTCCCAACCTGGAAACGCTCCGCCCCGTCGCTTCCGCTCATATTTCCCTCTCCGGACGTTGAATTCGCTCCGGAAAAGGAATAGTTTACCGCTTTTTCCACGAAAGACAAAGGAGCGACCGCATGAAAGCGAAGGATATTCCATTGCCGGAGAACTGGCCACCATTGATCAGGAGGGCGATGCTCCACGCGATCTCGCTCGCCCACGTCTCAATCATCTGCTCATGGAGCAGAGCGGCGGACTCGGTGATACGGAACGCGCGCCTGACGGCGAAACTCGACAAGGTTTTGACCGAGCTGGCGAGAAAGGAGAACCAACTGAGATTAATATCAGCGCGGCTCGACAGGGTTCCAGCCAAAAAACGCCCGTACTACACGCCGGTCGAAAGAATGGATATTCTCGCGCACAAGTCGGCGTGCGGTTGGAATCTCAAACAGACGGCCCGCGCTTTTCAAACCGACGCGGCCACCATCTCCTCATGGATGAATAGAGTCGACGACGACTCGCTGGTGAACATGCCTGTTCCATGGAATAAATATCCATCCTATCTGCGATACGTAACCAAACAGCTGAAACTCCTTGTTCCAAGACTGGGCAAAAAGAAAATCGCGGAATACTTCGTCCGCTCAGGACTATACCTTTCGGCGACGAGCGTCGGAAGGTATCTCAAGTCGAAGCCGACGGGACCGCCTAAGGAGCCCGATGCCGCGAAATCCGCGGAAAATGAAAAAGAACTGGTGATAAAATCCAAACATCCGAACCACATATGGACAGTCGATCTGACGACCGTCCCGACAAGCGGCGGGTTCTGGACTTCCTGGATTCCGAACTCCATGCCTCAATGTTGGCCGTTCTGCTGGTGGGTGGCTGTTATCGTCGACCACTTCTCCAGAAAGGCCATAGGGTTCGCCCTCTTCAGAAAACAACCGATGTCCGAGGAGGTCACCGAAGCGCTTGATAAAGCCGTCGAGAAAGCCGGAAAACCTCCAAAACACATCATATCCGACAGAGGGAAGCAGTTTGACTGTGAGAACTATAAAAACTGGTGTTCCGGCAACGACATCAAACCACGGTTTGGAGCCATCGGCAAACATGGAAGCATCGCCATAACCGAGCGGTTCATCAAGACACTCAAATACGAGTGCGCCAAGTTGATAAGCGTTCCGCTTAATTTCGATGACATGCGTTATGAGTTGGCTTTGTTTTTCACATGGTACAATGAATATCGTCCGCATGAATATCTTAATGGGCGCACTCCAAGCGAGGTGTGCAAAAACTCGCCTGTCCTGCCGTGCGACGCCATAGCTCGAATGAGCGACGGCTTGAGCTTGTCGAACGGGCCTCCAACAAAGATGATGGTATTCGAGAAAGGATCCGACATTCCGGAGATGAAGCTCGAACTCTCTTTTCTCGAAGGCAGGAGACATCTACCGATTATCGAATTCAAGAAGAGCGCCTGAAATCCATTCAAACACACTCAAAAACCGTACGACGGAGATTCCCGCCTGTCTCGAAAAGCTGGTTCGCGCGGTTTTTCACGTCATTCGAGCTGATAAATTTTCAATGAACACCCGCTCATTCATGGAAAGAGCAGAAATTTCAATATTCACACTAACAATTATTACCGTCTACCATCGACTGGAACTCGTTGTTCCCCTACACCCGGTAATTTCCGAAAAAAAGATACTCCCTTTCCCGGAAATCGTCGAAAGGCTTCACCGCCGTTTCAAACGAACGGAAAAGCGGGATGAATCCCTTCGTCATATTTTCTGAATCCGGAAACATTTTCTCGAACGCTTTGGCGTCATTGAAGATCAGAAACGGGAGTTTTCCGATCGACGAGTTCTTCTTAAGAAATCCGAGAGCCTCCGCCCGGTTCGCCGGAGTGGCGTAGGAGGCGTTAAAGCAATTCGCCACATTCCTCGGATAGAGCTCCGCGTCCTTCAAGGCCAGCGTCGCTTTTCTCAAGTCTTTGAAATCCCAACCGCGAATTTGGACATAGTCGATTCCGAATTTGTAATCGCCGGTGTTGATGATGGTGAATTCGTTCTCCGTCTCCTCGTTCCAGAGCGCCGGAATCGGGATCGTCAAACGGACGTAGGGCTCGTTCAGTTCGTAGTTGGCTATCTTGTGGTTGTCGTA
>JAADHT010000238.1 GCA_013151705.1 Kiritimatiellota bacterium
TGGGCGTTCATCGCCGCTCTAGCGGGAAACGCATGTCTACTTGTCGAGCTGAACAACGAAAGAAACGCGAATAATGATGCGAACGAGAGAGTAGCATTGGCTAAACCGCCATCCGCTTCCAATGTCGGAGCCACTAAAAAAACGAAACACGCGAACGAGATTAAAACTCGAAAATCAACCACGCGAGCCGCATCCCGACCACCTGCGATAGCTTTCGGTTCGATAAAAGCCAGCGTCACATACTCCAATAAAATATACTTGGTTCTCGACGGCACCAGCGGAATAAAACCCCGTTTCCTGCGCGACAGAATGATAATCGAACCGGAACTGCCATTCACCATATCGACGAGTTGGTGGAGCGGATATTCCATAGAAGGGCCCTTCAAGCCGAGGAAAGAATACAAAATAACGATTCTCAAGGGGCTTTGCGGGTCGGACGGCGCGAAACTCGCGGAAAACGTCGTCAGGCGCGTCGTCACGGGCGACTATCGCGTGAAAGTGAGTTTCAAGCGTGACGGTGTTTATATGGCGTCGAAAGGAAATATGCTGCTGCCGTTGGACACGGTCAACGTGGACACGCTCAATATCACCCTTCGCAAAATCCATTCGAACAATATAGTCCATTTCCTCCGTGACAGCGGTCGGTACGAAGATTTGAGCGAGGAGATGATGGTTTTGAAACGCGAAATCAGCCATAGAGCAAACAAGCTGAAAACGGTGGCGCTGGATTTGAAAAAACTGATTCCTGACAAACGCCGCGGGATTTTCGTCGTTTCAGCCTCGGGGCGTTCAGACGGTTCCGGATACGACACCTCCAGAAAAACGGTCATACTCTCGGATCTCGGAATCATCGCGAAACTAGCGAGTGATGGAATTCTTCTCTGGGTGAACACAATATCCGATGGAGCCGCCATAGAAAACGCCGAAATATCCCTGCTCACATCGTCGAATCAGATCGTGGCGACCGGAAAAACCGATTCGAAAGGCGTATGCCGTCTGAAAAAAACGGAAAAATGGAAAGACAACGCCAAGTTCGCAGTTTTGGTCAGGAAAGGAGGCACGCCAACATTCTACGCCTGGACAAAGGAGTCCTGCCTCTGACGGCGTTCGATGTCGGCGGCCGCCCCTATCCGAAAGGTAAATACGAAGCGTTCATCTTTTCCGACCGCGGGGTTTACAGACCGGGCGAGGTGGTTCATATAAAGTCGATCATCAGAAAACCCGGATTGGAATTAAGTGATCCGGGAGAATTCCCGGTTTCGTGCGAGATCCGCCGCCCGGACGGAGACATCTATAAGACGGCTACATTGAAGCTCGATTCCTTTGGAACGTGTTCGATGGACATACCGATTCCAGAATCCGCGGAGACCGGACGCTACAAACTCTCGCTCAAGATTCCCGGAGAGGATTTCCAGATGGGATCGTACTCGTTTTTGGTCGAAGACTTCATGCCCGACTCGATAAAAGTCGAGATACGAACGAACAACACCGTTTTCCAACCCGGAAGAAACGAGAAATTCGTAGTCTCCTCGAAATACTTTTTCGGAGCGCCGGCGGCCGATTGCCCGATCACGGCCAGATGCGTCATCCTTCCCGCTGAATTCGCACCTCCCAAATTCAAAGACTACACTTTTTCCGACTCGTCGATAGTCGGCGGCGTCGAAAAAATCAAACTGGGAATGAAACGGTTGAACGCCAAAGGACTTGCGGAGTTTTCCTTCATGGTGCCCGAGAATTTCGCGACTCCATCCGGTGCCAGAGCCCTCATCCGCGCGAGTGTCAGACCACTCGGCGGCGGGAGAGCGGTAACCACATATTTCCAGCGTCCCGTGGCGGTGAAACCTTTCCATATCGGGTTGAAACGGCTCCGCGAAGGTTGCGCCGCGGTTGGAATCGCCGAGAAATTCAAATTCGTCATAGCGGATTCCGACGGCAATCCAACAACCGAAGGTGTTCCCGCGGAACTCGCGGCCGAACTGCGCTCCATCCACCGCAACTGGATTCTCAAGAAAACCGATTCAGGCGGTTACCGGTACGTATCATCGATTGAGGAGCTCACTCTCGAACGGAAGACGGTTTCCCGCGATTCCCGCGAATTCGAATTCGCCATACCGGACGGTGGAGAATACCGAGTCGTCCTGCGCGGCGGAAAATCATCGGCTTCCATAATATTCGATTGCTACGCCTCCTGGTACAGCTCCCTGTCCAAAGAAAAACCCGACAAAGTCGAGTTGGTTTCTGACAGGAAAAAATACAAATGGGGAGACGAAGCGAAAATCATCGTCCGCTCGCCGTTTCCAGGCAGAGTCCTGATGACGATCGAGAACGACGGCATCCGCGATGTTCGCGTGCTGGAAATGCCCTCCCGCAGCGCCGAAGTGAAATTCAAAGTGAGAAAATCATTCGGAAGATCCTTCTACTGCTCGGTGTCCATCCTGAAAACGCGAAGCGGAAAGACCGGCGGCGAAAGGAAAACGAAGCCCGCGCTTCCGACGCGACGCGCGTTCGGCGTTACACCGATCATCGTTGATTCGTCGAATGAAAAACTGCGCGTTTCAACCGATTTTCCCGAAAAAGCGGAGCCAGGGAAAAAAGTGGAGTTTAATATCTCCGTCACCGACAATGCAGGGAAGCCGCGGAAATCGCGGATAACACTCGCTTTGGTTGATGAGGGAATAGTGGTTCTGACCGGATTCAACACACCCTCCCCGTTCGATTTTTTCTACGCCAAACGTCCTTTGGAAGTGGAGACTTCCGACTTGTATTCCATGTTGATGTCGGAATTCAAGGAGAAGACGATCGAGAAAATCTCCCAGCCGGGCGGCGGAGCGCTTAGGAAACGCCAATATCTGTCGCGGGTGAATGTGAAACGTGTCAAAAACGCCGTCGTGTGGATGGATGGTTTGAAAACCGGCGAAAACGGCGAATGTCCGGTCAAACTGAAAATTCCGGACGGTTTCAACGGCGGATTGAGATTGATGCTGGTCGTCTCGGGCGGCTCCGCGTTCGGTTCCACCGAGAAAACAGCGAAAATAGCGGAACCTTTGATGGTTAGAACATCAGCTCCGCGTTTCCTCGCTCCCGGCGACGAGTTTAAATTGCCGGTCAAAGTGTTCAACCGCACCGGAAAAAATTTGACGGGAAAAATCTCGCTCTCTCTATCCTTCAAAAAAATCAACGGCGACTATGCTCCCTTCGGGAAAATGAAAACGATTACGACGCGCGTCCGCGACGACACGGCGAAAACCGTCGAGTTCGCGATAACCGCTCCGAAATTCCCAGGGGCATTGAAAATCTCGCTCTCGATGAGATCAGCCGGTATAACGGCGAGTGAAACCGTGGAACTGCCCGTGCGTCCCGCGTTGCCCTACTCCGCCAAAACCGGTTGCGGAATAATCACTTCCGCCACGAGCGGCGGCGGCGCCACCGCGGAATTCACCATTCCCGGCGATTGGGAACCCGGAACGTCATCCGCCGAACTGCGAATCTCCGAGGCTCCAGCCACCTTGTTGAAGAACGCGCTCGACGACTTGCTCGGCTATCCGTACGGCTGCGTCGAACAAACCACCTCCAAAGCTTTTCCAATGCTCTATCCCGCGATTTTCGCGGGTTCAGGCGCGGCAACGCCGAAGGACGAGTTGAATTACTATTTGAACTCCGGCATAGAGAGACTGGAATCGATGCGGCTGGTGTCGGGCGCTTTCAGCATGTGGCCGGGTGAACGCAAGGTGTTCCCGTACGGAAGCGTTTACGCCACGCATTTCCTGGTCGAGGCGAAGAAAGCCGGACTCGCGGTGGAGAGCGGTACCATAGAAAAAACGACTCGCTATTTGAAAAAGATTCTAGCTTCGTCAACTTTCGATCCGACGCTTAGAAGCTATGCCGCCTATGTTCTCACTCTCGCCGGACGATCCCCCAGATCCAGAATCCTGCGTCTGTTCGAAACCCGCGAATCCCTTCAGCCCAGCGCCAGAATCTATTTGGCCATGGCAATGGAATTGACGCGCGATCGCAATGCCGCCTCGGAATTGCTTGAAACCAACGCTGTCAACAACCGCGGAACGAACTCCGCCTCGGAAACGAACGCCACTTTGGACTCCGACATCAAACGACAAGCGCTACTGCTCTCGGCGTTGCTGGAAAGCGATCCGGAAGACGAGCGAACGTCGAAACTAGCGGCGAAACTTCTGGGCGTCTTCAACTCACCGAGGGAACTTACGACGCAGGAAAAGGCGTTCGGCCTAATGGCTCTCGGCAAATACTTTTCGAAAACAACATCCGGAAGCGGCGATGGAGCGACGCGGGTGGAAGTGTTTGTGAACGGTGTGAAAACGCTGTCGAAAACGCTGGATGGTGATGGAGGCTTTCTGAAACTCGACGCGAAACTCGCGGGATCGAAACTGACGATAAAAACGGACGGCGACCGGAACGCGTATTACTCCTGGACGGCGCGCGGCGTTCCAACGGCGCCTCCGACCGCGGTCTCCGCCGGCATAAAAATCTCGCGGCGCTATCTTACTCCCCAAGGCGAAGCGCTGGATCCTGAATCCATTCCGATCGGCTCGCTGATACTTGCGGAAATCGCGTTCCAAGCGTCGAAACGGCTTTACAACGTCGCCGTCTCGGACCTTCTTCCCGCCGGCCTAGAAATCGAAAACGGCAGATTGGCGACGAGAAGAAGGGGCTCCGACCGCCTAAAAAGCTCCCTGCGCCCCGATCATGTGGAGCGCAGAGACGACCGACTGCTGATTTTCCCCTCTCTGCCGGCCGGAAAATCAAAATACAGATTCCTGCTACGAGCCGCCACGAAAGGAAAATTCTCGCTGCCG
>JAADHT010000011.1 GCA_013151705.1 Kiritimatiellota bacterium
GTTGTCGGTGTCGGTGTCGGTGTCGGTGTCGGTGTCGGTGTCGGTGTCGGTGTCGGTGTCCACGGCGCCTTCTTCAGCTTCACCGTCTTTTCCGCTTGTCTCGCGGGAAGTGGCATGCAGATTGACCAAAGTGTCGAAAAGCCTTGATTGTTTCGATGGTTTGTGGAGAATGGCTTCGAACAGTGATTTTGCCTTCTCGTCGGACGGCGCGTCGCCGGCGGATGAGAGAAGAATGATTTTCGGAGCCTTTTCGCAAAGGTTTCCGCGGATTTCGCGGGCGAGCATGACACCGTCCTTTTTCGGCATATGAAAGTCGGTTATCACCACGTCGAAAGCGTCTTCGTCGACTAGTTTCAACGCTTCCTCCGCGGACGACGCTGTTTTCGGCGACATTCCCCAGTTGGAGGTCTGGCGTTCGAGAATCGTCAGATTCGTTTTGTTGTCATCGACCAATAGTATGCGCAGCTCCATCAACTCCGGCACGTTGTGGAAATGGTGCGGCAATGGTTTGAGGTCAGCTGTCTCCGTTTCGATTGTGAAAGAGAATGTCGAGCCTTCGCCGACGACGCTCTCCGCGGATATTTCTCCTCCCATCAGATTAGCGAGCCGTTTGCAGATCGCCAATCCCAGACCGGTTCCGCCGTATTTGCGCGTGGTGGACGAGTCCACTTGGGAGAAATCCCGGAAAAGACGCTGTTTTCCCTCTTCGGATATTCCTATACCGGTGTCCATCACGCTGAATTTCAGAATCAGTTTTTCACCGGGAGGTGGTATTCCACCCTTTGGCTTAACCGACAGGAAAATCTCGCCTTGAACCGTGAATTTAAGGGCGTTTCCAATCAAGTTGACGAGTATTTGACGTAAGCGCAATGGGTCGCCCATTATGAATGGAGGAGTTTCCGGTTCGACGAGGTAGAGCAGATCGAGGTGTTTTTCGGCTGCTTTGATCGATATCAAGTCTATCGACTCCTCGACGAGTTTGACCAAGTCGAACGGGCGGCGCTCCAACTCCAGCTTGCCCGATTCGATTTTCGAATAATCTAGAATGTCGTTGATTATGGTGAGGAGCGCCTCGCCGCTTATCTGAATGGTTTTCACGAAATCGCGCTGTTCGTCAGTGAGGTAGGTGTCCGCCAGCAATTCCGTCATTCCAATCACGCCGTTCATAGGGGTGCGGATTTCGTGGCTCATCATGGAAAGGAAGAGGGTTTTCGCGTCGTTCGCTTTTTCCGCCGTCTCCTTGGCTTCGATCAAGTCCCGCTCCGTCCCCTTGAGCTGGGTTATGTCTCTGAACGTGTGTATTACCTGGGTGATGTTGTCTTCGGCGTCTTTGACGGGGAATGTGCGCGCGTCGATCCATTTGCCGTCGATATGCCTCTCGAATATTTCGGCGCTGGCCGGATCGCCGGTTGTGAACGTGTCGCATCCGACGCAATTCTCTATGGGCCCCTTCAATCCATGGATTATTTCATGACATTTTGGCGTTCCAGCCTCCAGTTCCGGGAACGCGTCCCGCATTGTTTTGTTGCAGGCCACGATCCGCATATCTTTGTCGATCACGGCGATCATGTCGCGGATGGCGTCGAAGGTCTCCTGCCACCGCGCGGCGGCCATTTTAAGCTCCTCGTTGTATTTGTCCTGGTATGAGATGTCGACGAATGACTCCAGCATTAGCCTAGCCCCGTTGACGATTATCGGCGCGGCGGTCTGAATCACCGGAATGGAGCCGCCTTTCATAGTTTTCAGAATCATGTGATTGGTCAATGGCCCGTCGTCGTCGCTGTTGAACGGGCATTTGTGTTTCTGGTCGTTTTCCAAGTCGAAGAGATTCGAGCAGTCGACTCCCACTATGTCGTCCGAGTTCTCCGCGGCAAGCAGTTTCAGTGCCTCGTCGTTTATTCCTCTTACGATCCGGTCTTCGCTGATAAGCATTATTCCGACGGGGATCGATTGGAGTATGCGATCTATGTTCTCGTTCGCGGCGGCGAGTTTTTTATGGTCTTTGATGAGTTGTCGGCTGAGGAAAACGCTTAAGACGCACACGAGAATTATCACTCCTATTCTGATAAGAGAGCGGGTCAGAGCGTATTTTCGTCTTTTTTTAGATATTTCGCGTATCTTCTCGGCGGTGTCTTTCTCGGCGTATATGGTCAACGTAAAGGCGTTCTTGTTCAATTTCTTCAGTGTCCAGGGAAATTGTCGTAGAAGCTCGGGCAATGCTCGGAGATTGGATCCTCCTCCCGAATTGAGCCGGGACTTCGTCGATACGATCTTTTCCGTAAAATCGAGAAGCTCCTTCAACGACTCCCTGAATCCGGCGATGGCTTTTTCAACGTTGTTTCCTGAGGTGGATGTGGTTTTGGCGGTGGAACGCGGGTGCTTTTTGGGGAGTTTCTCGATCACGCGAATCGAATCCTCTGCTGAAGATATTGATTTGTTTATGTCGCCGACGCTTTTTTGAATCTTCAATTGATTTTCAGCCGAGAGGAGATTGGCCAGCTCGATTTCGAGCGTGATGAGAGAGCGGGTTAATCTCGAGGCGTTGAGTTTCACCTCTTCCTGGGTGGCGGCTTGGCGTTCGAACTCGATGTCGATGTGGTTGAAGTAAAGGCGTATCATCTCCAAGGCCGCCAAAGCGGCGAAGATGGTGAAAATGAACACTAGAATCCTAGTGAGAGCCGAATTTCTCAATCTCATAAGCGCACCTTTGCCGACATTTCAGAGTTGTGGAAGCGAATTTGAGGACTGGAAGAACCGCTAAACACCCACCGATCGAGACAATATACACTTTGTCGGTAAATGGTCAACTGATGAAATTTAAATCGCGGCATTTGAATTAGATGAGTTTCATGGTAGTGTTCCAGTTCTCGAACCCGCGAAGGACTTTGCCGGCGGGTAGTGTTAATCGTTTTTTAACAGAAGGTTGAATGCATGGAATATGAATTGCGGAATGTGAGCGAGCCCGAGTTGTTTCGAGACGTTTTCTCGTACGACAGGGTTCCGGTTGTGGATTTGAGTGGCGAGATCATCCCTCCCGCGCCTCCGAAGGAGTTTTGGATAACCGACACCACGTTCAGAGACGGACAGCAAGCGCGTCCTCCTTACACGGTCGAGCAAATCGTGGAGATTTTCAAATTCCTGCACCGAGTCAGCGGCGACCGCGGACTTGTGCGCCAGACGGAGTTTTTTCTTTACGGCGACAAAGACAGAGAGGCCGTCGAGAAGTGCCGCGCGTTGGGATTCGAGTTTCCCGAGATAACCGCATGGATACGCGCCGTGAAGAAGGATTTCGAATTGGTCAAAAGGATGGAGATCAAGGAGACCGGGATTTTGACGTCGTGTTCCGACTACCACATCTTCCTCAAGTTGAAAAAGAATCGTCGCCAGGCGCTTGACGGGTACAAGGACGTTGTGGAGACGGCTCTGGAAAACGGAGTTGTTCCGAGATGTCACCTCGAGGATGCGACACGCGCCGATATTTTCGGATTCGTCATTCCGATGATCAACGAATTGATGGAACTGAGCGACGGGAAAGTGAAGATACGTCTATGCGACACGATGGGATACGGGCTTCCTTATCCAGGATCAACTCTTCCACGCGGCGTTCCAGCCTTGCTCGACGCTGTTTTGAAAAACACCGAGGTTAAATCCGAACAGCTTGAGTGGCATGGACATAATGATTTCCACAAGGTTACCGTCAACGCCGTGACCGCCTGGCTGCATGGTTGCTGCGCCGCCAACGGCACGATTTTCGGTTTTGGCGAACGCACTGGGAACCCCCCGCTGGAGGGGTTGGTTTTCGAATGGATGGGGCTGACGGGCATCCACGAGGGGATCGACACCACGGCCATCACCGATGCCGCGGAATATTTCACCAAAGAGATCGGATGCGTGATTCCTCCGAATTTCCCGTTTGTGGGCGCCGATTTCAACACCACCAGGGCTGGCATCCATGCGGACGGTTTGACGAAAAACGAGGAGATCTACAATATATTCGACACCGGAAAATGGTTGAAGCGACCATGCAAGGTGGCTGTCACCAACAATTCCGGGCTCGCCGGGATAGCCTATTGGATACACACGCATTTTGGCGAAAAGGCGCTTGGAATCAGAAAGGATCATGTCGGGCTCGTGAAAATCAAAGAGTGGATAGACGAGCAGTACGCCAACGGTCGAATCACGAGCATCAGCGACGAGGAGATGCGTTTGCTCCTTCGCGACTCTCTGCCAGAGCTTTTCGAATAGGCGGCATGAGGTGTTTGATTTTCAATATCCAATATTGAATATTCAATCCGCCAGGGAATTTGCAAACCACTAAGGCGCAAAGGCGCAGAGAGGGAACGGGGGTATCGTTTTCTTTGTGTCTCTGTGGTTTGTTTCGTTCCGCCGGCAGCATGAAACCACTTTGGAGTACAGCCTTCCGCCTACGCAAAGCCTACGGCGAGACAAGTCAGGCCGGGGAGGTGAAGTCTCACTCGCCAAACGAGCGCGTCTGCGGAAAGAGCGTAAGTAGGGCGGAGCGTCCCCGCCCGCCCATCCTCGCCGAACGAACGCGCCCTTTGGAGTGCAGCCTTCCGCCTACGCAAAGCCTACGGCGAGACAAGTCAGGCTGGGAGGCGAAGCCTCCTTCCCAAAAGCGTTCCTTTGCGGGAAGAGCGGGCTGAAGGCTTTCGCTCCCCCTGTTCGAGAACCTAGTCGCATTTCTATTTATTCTCCGGAGTTTTCTATGTTGCGCGAGTTGAACGATCAGTACCGTCGCGAGGATGGTGATCTGGCTCCCTA
>JAADHT010000212.1 GCA_013151705.1 Kiritimatiellota bacterium
GCGCGGTGACGGACTCGCCGATGTCGATAAACGCGTTCGCCTCCCCCACGCTATTGGACAGGTCGGAAAACATCCTTCAAATAAAAAACATAGGAAAAACAGCCGTCGCGTTCGACTGGTTCGCCGTCGCCTCGCGGCCGCTTTTTCCATCCCGCCTTAATTTTATGATAGACGATCTCGAAAAAATTCCATACAAAGAGCGGGGACGTTTCCAGTGCGGCGTGGTGGATCTCGATTTGAGAAAATTCAAAGACGCGGAAATGGTGTTTCCGAAACCCGTCGTTGATTTGAAAAGCCCGTCCGAAGTTCCGGTCTGGTCGCTTCCGCGCGGGAAAAGAATGAAGTCGATTTCCGAATTGAGAAAAATCATCGCCGGTTTCATATCGAAAAACAAACAAGCCGGAAAAACAATGAAAGTTTTCGAAAAGGAGCTTGTGGAGACGCTGAAATGCGGGAAAACTCCGGCCTTGCGCATCGAAGGCGCCTCGGCGAAAACCGCGGTCCGCCTCATTCGCCTTTTCAAGGGGTTCGCGGGAGCGTTTGTTTTTCCGAACACCAAAGGTGACGACGCGATTTCAAACGCGGCCTCATTATCGGAAGTGTTCGCAGCCACCCGCGACGGCGGTTCCGGAACCGCCGCGATCCACAATTCCAGCGGCTACTCAATCGAGCCGGTTTTCAAAGTATTGGCCGGGTTTGCGGGGCAGCGGAGCACCCTGCGTTCCAAGCGAGGGGATTCTAGGTTCCTTCGATTATATGAACCGTATGAGACTCGGCGGCGGATTTCTGATAAAAAAAGCCAAAATACTTGTAAGAGGATTGAATCATTGGTATTGGAGCGGGGGCTCGGCCGCGTTACTGAACCATGTGAGAGAAGGGGGGCTTTTTTTCGACGCTCTGACCGGGGAGCCAAGCGTCATGTCGCACGCCCTCGAACGTTTCGCCTATGTCGTGCGGGATAATTCAACTCGTTTGCCTTGCAATCTAATACCAGCGATCGGAGGTGAAACCCTGCGCGACGCCATGTGGAGTTGCTGTTCAAGCTCGAAAAACGAAGCGAAAGTTTTCTTGACTTCCAAGCTGGACAGAGGGAAAAAAGTCTGGGTCACACTCCAAGCTCCCTTTCGGGGGAAGGCCGTGTGCGAGATATCGAGAGGCTACGCTTCAAAAGGGCGAGGCAAACCTGGATTTTCCGAAATCAAAACCACTACCGCGACGATAAATTTAGAGAGCGTTGGAGAATCCGGGCAAGGAATAGCGCGAATAAAAACGGAACTGTCCGAATGCCTGACCATCAAGGTGGCGAAAACCGGAACGTCTCCACCTTCAGCCCCTGTGGATTTTGGTTCCAAAAAGTCGAGACGGGCGCGTAAATTTCTAACTCGCTTGTTGAAGGTTTCTCTCCGAAGGCCCGAAGCGAAACTCATCCGCGCGGAGATTCGCTGGCCGAACGGGCTTTTCGGGTTTCAAGGACTGACGAAACGTCAAGCCGCTTTCGGAATGAACGAACCTCCACCAGAAAGAAGAAAGTTCAAAGTGAGAAAGGGAAAATGGGGGCATCCATATTACGCCGGAATCCGGGATTATTCCGCGACGCGCGCGGAGATCGACGGTGTCCGAAACGCCGTCCCTTGGAACGATAAAAGCACCTTGGTTCGCATCGCCTATCCGGATGGAAAACCTGGGCGCGGCGAAGGCGTTCGCCTGTTTTTCGGAGGAAGGAACATAAGCCGACCGGATTATCTCTCTTTTTGGGTGCGTCCGGTGTCCGAAATCAAAACGGACAAGTTGCGGTTGCGCTTTTTTTTCGACAATCGAGGGAAAAACCTGTTTCTGGAGACTTTCGTCAAACCGGAAATCTGGCAAAGGATAGTGTTGCCGCTGAAGAGTGGAATAGAAGCTCCTTTGTGGAAGGACATCTGCGTGTTGGGCGATCCGAAACTCCCGGAATTCCGCAAAGGAGCGATGGTCTCCTACGAATTTAACGGTTTCAGCGTTCTATCGAAGCCGGACGAATTATTCGCTCATCGCGAAATCGTCTTGAAGGGCACCGCGGCGGCGCCTCGTGAAATGGCGTTCCTGTTCTTCGGTGTTCCGGGAACTCGGGGACAGTACAGGAGGCGTTTCCTTCGCGCGGTAAAAATTGACGCTTTGAAGTTGTTGACGCCGATGGACGCGAAACACAAACCCAAGCTCACCTACAAACGCGCCGCGCAGATTCTTCAAGTGGACGTGAGCTTTCCCGTCGTTCCAGTCTCGGAATGGGAGAAACCGGTCGTCGTTCCCGCGAAACTCGCCCCATTGCTCACCGGGAAGGAGCGGAAGCTCCTGCTTGAAGACGGATTGACTGCCGTCGCTCTCAAATTCGACTTGAAACGGTAGCGAACTTCTCCAAGCGGGATTCTGATTTCGGGAAAATAGGCGGGGGGCGCGCGAAATGGATGAAATTACGATTTCTTCGTAGCTTGAGCATCTCGCCCGAGTATAAATCATCGTCGAGCGGACGATGATTTATCGCAATTCCGCGCATTTCGCACGAGTCTCGAAAATAAGAAGTAGAAGTTTTTTCCGAGAATGATTGGAAATTGCGAGCCACAAGTCAAGCGAGTCGAACGAATGTCAATGACGCTTTCCAAAAGGTCTCATTCGTATGATTCGTCAAATTCGTGGTTGGAGAAGAAGTCGCGTTGAAAAACAGGAGGATGGGAGGATGAAAAAGTCGAACGCGGCGTGTATGGTAATGGGGACGGCGGCGTTAATGCTCATTGCGAGAGTCGAGGCGACCGAGGTGCAGGGTGATTCCGTGAAGGGCGGAGACCATCAAAGCGTGAAGTTCACTGGAAACAGCAAACCCTACGGCATAACAGCTTCCGCGAAAAGCGGCTGGGAGTTCAGAGACGCCACCCACATATCGAACACGCTCAACTGGCACGCCGACTCGGGAAGCAGCAGCAGCCACAGATGGGGGCAGACCAACATCGGAACGACCGTATCCGACAACGAGCTCTTCTCAATAAGGATATCGGGAAAGATAGTGCCCGTCGGTCCGGGAAGCGGCCCGCCGCCTCCGACGGACTGGAGCGTGAAAGGAACTATCGACGGGGATTTCTCAATTTCCCCGTCGACATTGAAAATAGGAATAAAGAAGACCGGATCGTTCACAGCCAACAACGGAGGAAGCTCAAACACCACTTGGGTGGTAACTCCGTTCGACGGCGGTGCCGCATTGGCCGGACATCCGACGGGAACTTCAATCACAGTGGGAACTGACGAGGACATAGTTGTTCCCGGAGGAAAATGGATAGTCACAGCCACCGAAGGCTCGCAGTCCGACACCGCCGTTTTAACGGTTGTTAAAACCGAGAAGATTCTCGTGGACGGCGAGGAGGGGCCGGCGCTTGTTTTGGAGGGCGAGTCCGCGACGTTGAAGGCGATACCTTACCCAAGCGGAGAATCATATCCCTCCGGTTGTCCGGATTGGAGCGTGGACCAGAAACCGTCCGGCTCGGCTCTCGCCGATCCGGCCGACGGCTCGTCGTCCGTCACCGTCAACATCGACAAAGTCGGGAAGTACAGGATTCTCGCGGATTTCGCGTTCGCCGACCTTATCGGATACAAATTCGAATTTGTGGAGGAACATTCATCTCATTACCCCAAATATGCATCAATGGAAGGATACGTTTGGGAGAACGGGAACCTAGAGCGTCTCAACAATTGGAATGGAAGTCCGATAGATTTTATTGGCACGTATGGGAATTTCGCAAAACAAGCAAATGTCACCTCGAAAAACCATGCTGATTTGTCTTTTGGCATGGATACAAATTGCACAGATTTTCTAGCTGACTATCCGAACGGATACAGTCTTCAACCAAGCGGTGATCTTAAATATAAAGTTAATTTGAATGTCGGAAATGCTACAGGAGTTCCAATAAGTATATCCGCCGCATGGTCAGATTCTGGAAAAATGTTGCCATTGAATAGCTCTACAATAACAAACGGCGCAGGGCCTGGAGTTTTAGATCTTCTTAACGGTCAATATGTTTCCATTTTATACACAACAAGCGGTAGGGGGGTCCAACCAAACAGTGCAACTTCGCCTTTGACTAAATTCATTTCCGCAACTGGAGTTAATTATATCGGGAGAATGGAAGTTGGGATAGACTATCAGGATTGTTTGACTTTGCCATCAGCAATAGGACTAATACATTTGGACGTTGATTTTTTAGCTGAATACGGGAATAATACACAATGAAAAAAGCATCAAAGCGATTCTTTTATGGATCATTATTTCTGCTGTCTTTGCTTGTTTTGTTGCTATTTGCATATTGGAATTCAAGAAAATATACTGGTAAGAATTCATCATATTTATGCTTGAACCAACTAAGATTAATGCAATTTCAAGTATTTTCACCAAGTATTGGCGATTTCCACGTTTTGGGAAGTCGCTTTCCAGTTGAAAACCCCCAAATTGTTTCAGCTGAAAAGGTGTTCGCTCATTTAGATGACAAACACTCTTGGATAGATATGGCGCTAGTGGCAGACGATTATCGCTTGACTGTATCTCCACTCAACACCAAAGGCAAAACTTATTCCGACAGATGGGGCTCCAGTTTTTACACTTGGGGTATGCCTGTTGCGAAATGGCAAATAACGTTGCCATTTCGCTGGAACACATTGAAGTTTCCATTCCTCTGGGACAAGCGTCCTGATCTAAACGACGGTAAAGTGAATTTTTTAGCTATCGACGATCCATGCGTTGAAACTCTTCCA
>JAADHT010000279.1 GCA_013151705.1 Kiritimatiellota bacterium
GACCACTATCCGATAGTGGTCGATATCCAACTGCCTTGAAATAGTTCCGCAAATCAATGGTTTACATCCCATTATATCAGTCCGACCTCGATCCCACCCCTGATCCCCAATGTTTTTATTTACGATGTCTTGGCGTTTGAATCGTTTTCAAGACTTGCGAATTCCACGGTTGGCGGTAGGTTAGGGCTTTGGTGGGCAATAAATCAATGCGCTAATAATTATTGAGGAATAATATGTCGAACGAGAAATATCCCGACGCGATGAACGCGTTGATCGAGGCTTTGAAATCGTTTCCCGGAGTCGGGAAGCGGAGCGCCGAGCGTATGGCTTTCGCCATACTGAAGTGGCCGGGCGAGAAACGCGAAGCCGTTGGCTCGTTGATATCGGGATTGTCGAATTCCGTCGTCTCTTGCGTGGTGTGCGGGAATATCGCCGACGCCGAAGCCGACGCGAGGTGCGCCTATTGCGCCGATCCGTCGCGGGACGCCTCCATCATCTGCGTGGTCGAGGAGGTCGCGCAGATATCCGGGATAGAGCGCGGAGGTTTTTTTCGAGGACTTTATCATGTGCTTGGAGGCCGTCTGGCCCCGTTGGAGGGCAAGCACGCGGAGGATTTGAACATCGAATCGCTTCGCGCGAGAATCGCGGATGGTGGTGTTCTGGAGGTGATTCTGGCGTTGGGGCAGGATGTCGAGGGCCGCGCGACCGCCATCTACCTGGCCGATCTTTTGAAAACAACTGGCGTCAAAGTGAGCCGTCTGGCGAGCGGCATACCTGTCGGAGCGGATTTGTCGTATGCCGATTCCGCGACCATCGCGGCGGCGCTCAACGGACGCGTGCCTTTGGATTAGCGCGCCGCGGAACAACAATGTCAGATAAAATTCTTTTCATAGTGAAGTCGGAGAAGACCCCCAGTTCGCGGATTCGGGCTCTTGATCTTCTGCCGGGGTTGCGTTCGGCCGGACTTGAATGCGAGATCGAATATCTTCCGAAATCTTTTTGGTCGAGACGCTCTTTGTTCAGGAAATGCCGGGAATTCGACGTGGTCGTTTTTCAGAAGCGACTCCTTTCCTATTTTGAGTTCCGCGAACTTCGCGGAAACTCCAAAAAACTTGTTTTTGATTTCGACGACGCGGTGTATTTGCGCAACGCGGCGCCGTCCCTCGATCCGGCGGACTACGCGAGCTCCACCCGTTCGCGCAGATTCGCGAGGATGGTAGCCGGAGCTGACTTGGTGGTGGCCGCGAACCGCGTTTTGGCCGATGCCGCGGGCTCTTTCGCTTCGAATACGCCGGTCGAGATAATTCCGTCATCAGTTCCGCTTGCCGGGTACGAGCCGAAAGGCGACTACGCCTTGTCCGAACCGCCTGTCGTCGGATGGGTCGGAACCAGCGTCACGTTGCGCTACCTTGAGTTTCTCACACCCGCTCTCGCGGAGCTTCGATCGCGGCGTCGTTTCGTTTTGAGGGTCGTTTCAGACTCGGAGTTCGCGGCCGATGGAGTGGATGTCGAGAATGTCCCTTGGTCCTTGGAATCCGAATCCCGCGAGATTCGCGGATTCGACATTGGAATCATGCCGCTTTCGCGGGATCCGTTTTCAGAAGGCAAATCATCCTACAAACTTTTGCAATATATGGCTTGCGGCGTTCCGTCGGTCGCCTCGCCGGTCGGCATGAACGTCGATGTGGCGGACGAAGGGCGTTCCGCGGATCTCGCGGATTCATCCGCGGAGTTCGCGTCCGCGATCGAGGGACTGTTGGATGATATGGATTCGCGCGTGTCTTTGGGAGAGAAAGGTCGGCGGAAGGTCGAGCGTGAGTTCGACAGATCAGTGGTTGCCGCGAAACTCGCGGATGTTTTGAAAAAGCGCCGGTTCTAGCGTTCGGCGCTTTTTGACTTTCGGATTCAGGCTTTCGGCAACTTTATGATCAGTGTGTCGTTTTTGTATTCCATCGTCATTTTATCCGCCTTGACCGGGCCAGGCAGCGAGAAGGCGTTTTGAAAGCTGCTGTAACTTGAGATGTAGGAGCGTCCGTTTTTGCTCTGGTTGTCGGTCTCCATACGCTTGGTTCCCGAGATCGTGAGAACATTGCCTTGAACCTTCGCTTTTATTTCGGACTTGTCGATTCCAGGAATTTTCAGCTTGACTACGTATTCGTTGTTTTCCAGTGAAATCGTCGGAGAGGAGACCGCCGAACCGCCCGTACGCCTAAAACGGTCGGGGGGAGGGATGGCCGCATGGAGTCTCGATATTCCTCCCATTCTGAAAAACGAGTTCATAATCCGCTCCATCCGCTCCATTTCCCCGCGCATGTCCATTCCCATCGTTCCGGGACCAATGTTTATGCTGACCCCCTGTGGGAAGGAGTTGAACGGACTTTGCGGTATCCGCGTGAACCGGGGAGATCGCGTTTGTCGGTTTGGTGTTATGACCGGGGAGCCACCTTTCCGGTTTATGTTCACGTTGAGTTTCGGCAACGGTGGTATCGGCAGATTTTGAGATGAGACCGCCGGATTTCGGCAAGGCGTTGAAACAGACTGGTTTGTTGGCGTCTGTCGAGCGATTGCCAGGGGGCTCGTTAGTCTCGGAGTCAGGACAACCGCGTCGGATCGCTCTTTCTGGGTTATTGGGGACGCGGGAGCCGTTTTCTTAACCAACGTCGTGTAAATGAGGACGGTTTGAGCACCGACCATAATGAACATCACCAGGACCGCGATCTTCCAATACCTGTCGGATTTTGGCTTTGCGACATCCGTTTTGATTTCGTCGCACGATTCATTTTTTGCGTTTTCGTTCATTTTCGGCACCTCCTTTCCGCTGTTGATTGCTTTTTGTCCGTTAATGTGCTCAATCCGGATCAACACCGCCTTGATAGACACCTCCATTCCACGAATGTTCCAAAACGATTTTCGATTTGTTTTTTACTTTTGGGATTTTTCGAGGCTAATCTCGTTTTGGTTTACTTGCGATACCAGTGGGCGAACCAAGAAATGGGCGGGCGGGGACGCTCCGCCCTACTTTTTTTCGATGGCTACCGTGGCGCGGGCGGGGACGCTCCGCCCTACTTTTTTTCGATGGCTACTGTGGCGCAGGCGTATTTGTGTTCGTGGGAGATTGAGACGATCGGTTGGTCTGCCGCGAGTTCCGCGGCTGTTTCGGACGCTTTTCCGGAGAGTGTGGTGATTGGTCTGCCGCTTTCGAGATTCGTGGTTTCTATGTCTCGCCAAGAGCATTTCACTCCGAATCCGCAACCGAGGGCTTTCGAGACGGCCTCCTTCACGGCCCATCTGCCGGCGAGATATATCGATGGGTTGGAGCGCGAATCCGACTCCGCGATTTCCGCGGGCGTGAAAATCTTGTTCAAAAAGGCCTCTCCATGCTCCTCGAGCATTTCGGCGATCCGTTTGATTTCAACTATGTCCGTGCCTATTCCTATCAACATTTGACTTTGTTCCTGTTTTGAAGAGCGGGCGAACATTTAGGCTCGCCCCTACGGAAATTCACCTGCTTTTCACTTTTCACTTTTCACTTTTCACTTTTCACTTCCGCTTCCGCTTCCCGCGGATTTTTCGACATACCGGCTTTCGCCGCCCTTTCCGAGTATTGTTTGAGGTACATAAGGTTTTTTCTGCAAAGTTCACCCATTTTCCTTTTGATATCCTCGAATGACGGGAGGCCGACGCGTTTCCAAGTGTCCTTGTGTTCGGATTTATAGACGTTGTACACGCCTTCGGCGAGTTTGATATGTCCGTCCGCCTCTTCTTCGGAGCCACAGGCGTACATATAGTATGCCGAGTAGACGAGTCCTCCGATTATGTCCATCGCCTGCTTCGTGGTGGCGTCCCTCACATCCTCCTTCCATTCGCGGATCACGAATTTGTCGAGTGATACTTTCAGCTTTTTGTTGCCAGGCTCCTCTTTTCTCAGCATTTTAAGGAATTTGTTGGCCTGCGAGTATTTGCCATACGTGTACATCATAACGATTACGTCCTTCAGGAAGTTTCTCATCGCGTCGTTGAAGGATCTGGACTTTTGTCTTTTGAACGCTGTTCTGAAGGCTTTCACCGACGCGTCGGCCAAGGCCAGATTGGGTACGGTCATAAAGGTCGCCGGATTGTCCGGATCGGCCATCATCAGTTTTCCTCCCATAAAGGCGTCTTTCAAGGATTGTGATATCATTCTGTCGCAGTCTATGTTGACTTTGTCGTGGATGTCGTTTTTTATTCCCATGGTTGCCCAGTAGATGGCGTGCGCTTCCGGAAGACGCCAATCGAGTTTTCCGTATTTTTTATTCAGGGAGACAATCATCGCAGGATCCATTTTGTATTTTTCCTTAAACCATTTCGCCCGGAAGTAGTTGTCAAGAATTTTTATTCTTTTTTGATCGTTGCCGAGAGCTTTTTTCACTTTTTCCGGGACGCCTCCGAAAAGTCTGAAGTCGCATTCGATTTCCGCCAGGTTTTTGTATTTCGTCCGGAAATCCGAGTCCCGCTTCCGCATGGCGTTCCAGAATGACTTGTCTAGTTTGGCCAGTTTTTTGATGTCTTTTTCGGTTTTAGGAGAGTTGGCTAAAGCTTGCCAATCGACATCCGTCTTTCCTACGATGTTCATAATATCGACCGCCATTCTGTTTTTATAGTATAGGTTGGCGTCGTCCATTATGTTTCCGATCTTGTGTTGGTATATCCAGCCCAGCTCTTTGTATAGTATCGGGTCGGATGGATTGTATTGCAGAGCCTCGTCCCTTATTAGT
>JAADHT010000221.1 GCA_013151705.1 Kiritimatiellota bacterium
AGAGATCTTGAAAGAGACGGTCTGGTGATGTTTTTTTCTTTTTGGCCGCCGTTGCTTGCTTGGCTTGAGCGATTTTATTGACTATATCCAGGGAATTGTTTCCGGATGTCGCCTTTTTGCCACCGGTATTGCATCCGATAACGAAAAAACTGAGAAAAACGGACAGGATTATAGTTTTTTCCCTCATATTTCCGTCTCCGAGTAATAAGCGGCAAACCAGTCGAGAAACAGTGTCAAACAAGACGACCTCACTTCAAAAGTACCACGATGTACGAAAAAAACAAGCCCTCAAAGAGAAATTGAGCGCGAAAACAGGATTTCAATGCAATTTGCCGAATTTGTCCGCTCCGTCGGCGCGGGATTCGCATGGAGAACCTTTTGTCGCTTGCGACATCGCGGGTGCTTTCGCGCTCAGAGTTTACCCGCCTATGGAGGGATCGCGAATTACTCGAGAGGATGCGGCGCTCCGGGAGTGATTCAAACCAAACGCCCCTTTTCCGCGCCCCTTACGGAATTGCATAGGATCAACTCGTCCGCCGAGCGCAGCTCACTCAAATGGATGACAGACTCCTCCGCACCCAATTCGGCGATCAATTTCGCTCTGAAAACACCTGACAGCAAACCGCATTCCAGCGCCGGAGTCTTCCATTTCTTCCCTTTCCTGATGAATAAATTGCTGATAGCGCCCTCCGTGACCTCGTCTCGCTCGTTGATAAACAGCACTTCATCGAATCCTTCCTCCAAAGCCTTCCGAAATCGCTCGTCATAGAATTCGCGGTGGGTTGTTTTGTGACGCAGGAATATCTCGTTCGAGTTTACGTGGTCTGTGGAAACCGCGATTTTCAGTGGACGCGTTCCCCAGTCAGCGGACTCAAGAGGAGTTGATTCGACGAGGATATCTCCGTCGCGGGAGAGCGTCAGTCGCAATCTCGCGAAACTCGCGGTTTCAGGCGAGGATTCCAGCGATGCCGCTATTTCCGCGCGGACAGTCGGGATCTCCACCGCGAATCCGAAGCGGTCCGCCGAGATTTTCAATCTCGTCAAATGCTCGTCCAAAAAAGCGACATTATCCAAATCGGAGCGGTTCGAGCTTCCGGAATCGCGCCTCCATAGCATCGTCTCCAACAATTCGAACATGGGCGGGCGTCGCTTGGCGAACTCGCTTTTCAACAGGCACTCATCCCACTCGTCCCGCGGAACGGAATCGGCGACGACGCCGCTTCCGACCGAGAGTTCGCAGCCAGTCGTCGAAGCTGAAATGGTTCTTATCGCCACGTTGAAGAGAAAATCGCCTCCGGGCACCACGCATCCGATGGTGCCGGTATAAACGCCGCGTGGGGATTTCTCGAGTTCCCTGATCACCTCCATCGCTCTGATTTTGGGCGCTCCGGTTATCGACGCGGCCGGGAACATCGCCCTGAAAATATCCGAAAACGTCAAATTTTGCCGCAATTCCCCATTGACGACGCTTACCATCTGGTGCAATGACGCATAGGTCTCAACCTTGAAGAGGTTCTCTACCTTTATCGACCCCGGCACGCATATTCGCCCCAAATCGTTTCGGGCCATATCCACGATCATAAGATTTTCCGCCCGGTTTTTCTCGTCCGCCGACAATCCGGCCGCGATTTCCGCATCGGTGGATGGAATAGGTGATCTGGCTGCCGTGCCTTTCATTGGAATCGTGGTTAGGACATTCCCGACTTTGTTAAGAAAAAGCTCGGGGGATATCGAGAGCAGCCGCGTCTCCGGCGTATCAACGAAAGCGCCGTAGGGAACTGGATGGGTTTCCATAAGTTCCCGAAATAGCTTGAAAGGAAGTCCCCCGACGGCGGAGCATTTTTGACGGAACGTGAGGTTCGCTTGGTATATGTCGCCGGTGCGGATGTATTCGAGAACGCGTTCCACGGTGCCGATGTATTCCGCGGCGGTAAACTCAGGTGTCAATTCGCCGGCGAGGCGAGTTCGCGCGGTGTCCGCGCATGACAACACAGCCGAGGACGTTAAAATCTCTTCCAAACCACCAATCTCCGCTGGCTGTTCGTATATCCCGAACCAAACGAGCGGATAGTCCTCGTTCGGATGATGAGTCGAATTAGCTTCGTCGAAAGCGGTGGCGGCTTCGTAAGTGATGAATCCGGCGGCGTATCTCCCGCGGCGAACGGAGTCCGCGACCGCGTCCAAAGTCGGAAGCACATCATCTACGACTTCGGCGGCGAGTACGCCGCTCGGATGCGAAAACCTCGCCCAAATCCGCCCGCCGGAAACAGACTCCGGCAAGCGGCACACTACGGTTCCCGATAATTCCGATTCACTCATCTCACCCCTCATCTTGACAAAACATAAATTAGCCCCTTTTCACAAAGGCTTCCAAACTCGAATCGAGTCGCGGTTTGCCGCTTTCGCTTGAGATTAAATCCACCACATGCATAAACTTATTTAAGCCTCGTCACGAGAAAAAGCGGGTTGTCGCCTGTGTGCGATGAGGCTGGACAATTCGACAGCCAAATAGATTTCCCGGAAGGAAATTTATGCGTTAGCCCCCCCCAACGCGGGAAGAGCCAAAGTTTTTTGGTATTCCTATATACCTCGGGGAATTCGATTTATATTGGCAATATTCTTCCTCGTAAAGCCGCTCCAGATAAGGTTCCTCTAATAAGATAGTGTATAAATGAAGAATAATCATGAACATTACCGTAAGAAACAAAGCAAATCCTGATTGTCCGGCAATAGATATACCTAAAAGCATCAAAACCCAACCAACAAACTGCGGATTTCTGCTCCATAGGTATATCCCGCTGATTATGAGATTTGAAACATCTTGGCCGGTTGACCTGTGTAAGAAACGAAATTCAATCATCCCCATTAGCAGTAAAATGAGACCAATAATAAAGATGATTAAACCGCCAATTAACGCAAAAGTATTGTTAATCGGTATCAGCCAAATACTAAATAATGATGCCAATACCACAGGGATATGATGAAATGCCCACATCGCATACCAAGAAAATAAAAGTCTATTCGAAAAAATTCCTTTCGCCTCGTAGAGTTTTTTGATCTCGGAAAAAACATATATCCCCAATGTTATTGATATGGCAATTGAAGTACCTAATCCTATGTATAACCACATCATCAATTGGCATTCCCATGTCCGTTGCTAAAATTTTGTTATTGGAACTGTTGCGGATTATTCCTTCCAAGAACCCCTTTTTAGCGTGAAATAATTTGTATATACCTAGTTTCCAATCCGCGGCGGCGGGGTTGGTCTTTATCCGCATGTTTTGGCAGACTGTCAAATTCGAGCGACAATGGCGTCGCCCATTCCCTTCGTGTCCGCGAGTGTTTCGGCATCTTCGTCGGAAAGGATGTCTTTGGTGCGGATGCCGTCGTCGAGCGTTTTTTCTATCGCCTTTTCGACCGCGTCGGCGGCGTCAGGCTCGTTCAGACCGTAGCGCAGCATCATGGCGGCCGAGAGGATTTGAGCTATCGGGTTGGCGACGCCTTGTCCCGCTATGTCGGGAGCCGATCCACCGGCGGGTTCGAAGAGACCGAATTTGTCGTCATTCAGGCTGGCGGACGCGAGTAGTCCCAGGGAACCTGTTATCATGGCGGCCTCGTCCGAGATTATGTCGCCGAACATGTTTCCGCAGAGCATAACGTCGAATTGCCCCGGATCCTTCACTAGTTGCATCGTGGCGTTGTCGACGTAGATGTGCTTCAGTTCGACATCCGGGAACTCCTTTCCTATTTCCGCGACGACTTCCCGCCAGAGCACCATCGTGGTGAGAACGTTCGCCTTGTCGACCGACATCACCTTGCCGCGTCTTCCGCGGGCGGCTTCGAACGCGATTCTCGCGATTCTCTTTATTTCGCCGCGGGTGTAAACCATCGTGTCGAAGGCCTTTTCGTCGTCGCCGACGCCCCCGCGGCCTTTTGGCTGTCCGAAATAGATCCCGCCGGTCAATTCGCGCACACAGAGTATGTCGAAGCCGTCCCTGACGACATCCGGACGCAAAGGAGACGAGGAGGCGAGGGATTTGAAAATTTTAGCGGGCCGTAGGTTGCAGTAGAGTCCAAATATTTTTCTCAAGGGCAGGAGCGCGGCGCGTTCGGGTTGTTTGTCGGCGGGAAGAGACTCCCATTTGGGACCGCCTACGGAACCGAAAAGAACGGAGTCGGCGTTTTCGCAAGTTTCGATGGTCGATTTTGGGAGCGCGTCTCCGTGGTTGTCAATGGCGACTCCGCCGACGTCCGCCCATTCGCTTTCGATTTGAAACCTGAATTTCTCCGAAACGGCTTCGAGGATTTTCATCGCTTCGGCCATAACCTCCGGACCTATGCCGTCTCCGGGCAGAACCGCTATCTTGTGTGTTTCGCTCATCACGTCAGTCTCCTGATTGTTGTAGTTCACGCATCTTCCACTTGGGCTTCCGGATACTCTGTGTTTAATATATTCTTGTTTGTCGATTTCGCAAAGAGATTCCCAATCGCATATAAGGGAATTGAACAAATATTTTCATGTTTCGAAAAATTTGACAATGATATTTTTATTCCTAAAGGTAACTGGTGTGAATCTATGAATAAACGCAGACTTTTCAGAGTTCCTGTTTTTCCGGATTTCACTTCAAGCGGCACTATTCTCTCGTTCATCGAAATAACATAATCCACTTCGGCATTGCTGCTTTTAGCTTCACGATGCCAATAGTAAAGTTTATTACA
>JAADHT010000039.1 GCA_013151705.1 Kiritimatiellota bacterium
ACGGAAATTCAAGACTTCCCTCGATAATAAACCCGTAGGGACGGGTCTGTTCCGAATTCAGCGTCTTTAAAAAAGTGATGACGCTGGAATCGTCGAAAATCACGTCGCTGTTGATCAAAACCGGAAACAGCTTATGCTTGGTGAATCCTTTCGCAATATTGCGGGAGATTTCACTGTGGACATCGCCTTTGCTGAGCATGACCATGCCGACGGCATTACTGGTTTTGCGTCCATCGGGATAGTTCTTTACGACAAAAGTGCCATGCCCTTGGACACGCTTTAGATAACCGGTTGTAACTAAACCGCTTAACGCCTTGTTAACAGTCATATGGGACAGATTATAACGTTTACTCAATTTACGTTCGGCTGGCAGTTGTGCGCCTACTTTAAATACCCCTTTCTGAATCTCTCCCAGCAGAAAGTTACTGAATTGTTGATATTTTAGTGATTTAATCATTAAAAACGCCCTTTATCAAAAATTGTATCATACAATATTGTATCATACAATATTCGTTTTGTCAACACCTGTTGTTAGAAAAACAGCGAAAAAAAACAAAAATAATTTTTCTACCCTCAACTGTTTGTCTATGTCCTCATCAACATCAGGGGACAAAGAGCTATCGCACGGTGTGTGAGTGTTGTTTATTATGGTGTATTATGACATCAACAAAACCGTCAAAATTCTCATCATCATAGCTGTGACTGGATAGAATCTTGCTGTATATTTTTCCGGCATCTCCATCAGTTGCGGCGGCGACAGCGTGTCAGTTAGTTGCCGCATGTGCGTTTCAAACGCCAGGCACATGCCAGTTATTCTGGACGATAGGGAATCGGTTCACTACGTTGGAAAACGCCTTTCAGTGGTATTCCGTCGCATCAGGCAAACCGGGCAGCTTGACCAGGCTTGTACCGCTTACCCGAGGCGAGGCAATCAAGAATCTTCTATATTTTTTTCGCTATAATGAAAGTATTTAAATAAATTCTTCATTGTCATCCCATACAGTCTCAAATAAGTTAATCCTTCAACACCTGTGAACTCAAAATTCCTCCTTTCTAAAATTGGTCGGCACCGATTTTCGACAACGCCGCCTCAAATCGTTTCATTGCTGGTGTGGAAAGCTTTTGGAGTACAGGCCAAGGCGGGCCTGTACTCCAAGCTGGGCGCTCAAGCTCGCGCGACCGGCTCATTACGAGAAACGGGTCACTCGCGTATTTGGCCATCGCCAAGAATCAAGTATTTGTATGTGGTCAACTCGGGCAAGGCCATAGGGCCCCTGGCGTGTAGCTTGTCGGTGCTGATTCCTATTTCAGCGCCCATTCCGAATTCTCCGCCATCGGTGAAACGGGTTGAGGCGTTCAGATAGACCGTGGCCGAATCGACATCGCGCAGGAATTGATCGGAACGCTCCTTGCTGGTGGTGACGATGCCGTCGCTGTGTCCCGATCCGTAGCGGTTGATGTGCTCCACCGCGGCGGCGACATCCGAAACAATTTTCACGGACAAAATCAAATCCAGGTATTCCTCGCTCCAGTCCTCCTCCGCGGCCGGAACGGCGTCCGGGACGAATCCACGGAAATCGCGGCCGCCGCGTAGTTCGACTCCACGGCTTTTCAATTCGTCCGCGATCATCGGCGCGAATTCCGCGGCTATCTCCGCGTTTATCAGGAGAGTTTCAATGGCGTTGCAAACACCCGGACGCTGGCATTTCGCGTTCACGACTATTTTTTCAGCCATATCGAAATCGCATTCGGAGTCGATGTAGATGTGGCAGACACCCTTGTAGTGTTTTATGACCGGAATGGTGGATTGCTCGACGACGGCGCGTATGAGTCCCTCGCCGCCGCGTGGAATGATCAGATCGACGTATTTGTCCATTTTCAGAAGTTTCGACACGGCGGCTCTATCAGTCCAGGGGATGAACTGGATGGCGCCGTCGGGCAATCCGGCCTCCATTCCCGCGAGATTCGCACAGTGGGTCAAGGCGATGTTGGAGTTTATGGCTTCGGAGCCACCGCGGAGGATGACGGCGTTCCCGGCTTTGAGGCATAGACCGGCCGCGTCGATGGTGACGTTCGGGCGCGACTCGAAGATGATGCCGATAACGCCGATGGGAACGCTCACCTTCTCTATTTCGAGTCCGTTCGGTCGAATTATGTTCGAAAGTTTGCGCCCGACCGGGTCTTCCAGCGCCGCGACCTCGCGGAGGCCTTTAGCCATTTCCGCGATTCTAGCGTCCGTCAGCTCCAGGCGGTCGAGCATCGCTTTTGAGAGGCCTTTTTCAACGCCGGCGTCCAAATCCTTTTTGTTTTCGACTTGTATCACCTTCAATTCGTTTTCAATCGCTTCCGCCATCTTCAGCAGACAGTTGTTTTTGGTCGACGAGGACATAGCGGCTAAAACGCGTGAGGCCATTTTGGCTTTCTCGCCCATCGCCTCCAACGCTTCCATCATCATATCCGGCGACTTCATATTTTTCATTGTTCGATTCTCCCAATGTGTTTCGTTTTCATAATGGACTAGCGTTTCAGATACGAATCCGTGTTAAAATCCGTTGATGGAAGTTACCGCCCCAATCTGTATTTTCAAGTGGTGTCGTCGGAAATCAGTCGAGTTGGGGTTCGATCATTTGGGTGAGACTGGGTGAAGTGGACGGGAGTGGAGACTCACAGCTCTCTCACATTACCCGACATGATGTCGTTGGGCGCGTATCTCGCGACATCCCCGCCGACGGGAGTCGCGGGATCGTCTGATATAACTATGATTTTCAAATTGACTCCGCGGGAGCGGATGTTCTCGACGAGTTGCTCTCTGTCATCGTCCCATTTGAGAAGGAGCAGCACCGCGCTGCCGATACCGGCTATCTCCTCCATCACCGCCGACTCGAGTTTGGTCAAGGGCTCCTTTCCGTTTGGTTCTATGCAGGATAGTATATCCAGAATTTGCTCCAACTGGGCGAGGCTTCGACCTCCTTTGAAGTGGTATATATTCGGGCCCGCGGCGAAAACATCCACGATGTAATCCCCTCTCGCCAAGTGGTCCGCGAGCGCGGCTGTGAGAGAAAGGGCTGCCTCGAACTCCGGCGTAGTGGGCTCCGGATCCCAAGTCACGGGCGAGAGTAGCGTTTTTTTCCGCAACGGAACGAACGTGTCCACCACCAAGGCTATTCTGCAAAGATACTCTTCGTGGAACTCGCGGACGATCAGCTCTCCACGTCTCGCCGAAGTGGGCCAATGGATGTGCTTGGGGTTGTCTCCCATTCGAAATTCCCTGCAGGCGTGGAACTCCAGGGATTCTCCCACGTTCGAGACGAGCGACGTTCCCTCGCGTTGAAACCTCGAGTTCAACGGCAGATTCAAAGACGTCAACGGCTCGTAGGCTGGATGGACCAGCACGCGTTGAGCGATTCCCGTTCGGCAGGTCCATTTTATTATGCCGAAAGGGAATCCGGAGGACGCGAAAGGAGGTTTCAAAACGTATTCCCCGCGTTTGTCGACGAGAAGCGGAGCCGACACCTCCAACTCCTCTTTGCCGAGGATCACGTCCAACGAAGCGACATCCTCCTCCAGTTTCAGCCAGTTTTGTTGATGCACCGGATCGAGATGTATGTTCCAAGCTGGGACAAAGCGGAGATTTTGGATTTTATAGGTGATTTTGATCGGTGTGCCGGCACGCGCTCTTTCGGGGATTTCGCGAGTCAATTTAAGCTTGGGACGGAATAACATTCCGAAAATGAGATCGATAATCAGAACGCCAAGCAAAATAAACGCGAAAATTCTGATTGGTCCGCTTTTCAGAGCGCCGTACAGCGACACGAGGAAAATGGACGACATCAACATTCGCCCCGGAACGGTGAAGAGACGTATATACCAAGCGTACGACCAAACCATCAGCATTAGGGTCGGCGATTTGTATCCCTCGCGTTTCCTGAGGTGTTTCGGAAGAACCACCCAGTCCGGGCCGATCGAGAACAGCTTGTGAGCGTGTCTGCAGAATTTCACGGGATTTAGGATCATAAAAAACTCTCGCGCGTGTCGGCTTCAAAAACTTTGAACATCGAACTGGGCCCAATCCACGCTTTTTCAACTTCCAGCGTCGAACGGATGCCGTTCAATGGACGGTCACTTGTATCGTCTTTGGGCGGATCTCCTTGACAGAGATGTTTTCGATGTTCGACCAGCACTGAACGCTTAAGGTGTATTCACCGGGTTTGTCGATTTTTGAAATATCGACGAAAGGATGCAGATCATCGGCGATTAGAAGCTCAACCGCTTGCTTGTGCCCCGACACGCGTATGGATGCCGTTTTCACGTCGAATTCCAATTTACGCGACGACGCTGGCAGGAACCCGAATGGTTTGATTGTCAGAGAGTCGAAGGTTCTGGAGTCGAATTTTTTGAAGATATCCACCTTGACCGTCACTGACGACTGTGAAATCGACACGTTCGGACCGATTCGGAGTTTCAATACGCACTCGAAATCCTCGACGTTGACTTTTCCCAGCACTATCGGGGACGCTTGAATCATTTTCACGCGCCGCAATATGGATTCCGGGCCTGTAATCCGAACTTCGGCGGGAACGATGGAATCCACAGCGTAATTGTAGTCTTCCAACAACGCGCCGGTGATGTTTAAGCTAACGGGAACCTTCTTTTCCGATTTCCTGTCGAGTTTCAAAACAATACGTTTTCGCTCGATTCTCTCCACGGAAACGCCG
>JAADHT010000188.1 GCA_013151705.1 Kiritimatiellota bacterium
ATCCCGCGGTTTTCGCCGAGAACCCAATGCTCCGGCATTGAATTCTCGGCGAAAAAATGCGGCCTCACACTCGAAATAAGTGTCCACATGGCTGCGAGACCTTTTCGAGCAGGGTCTAACTAGACCCTGCTCGAAAAGGTCTAACTAGAGCCAATTGCAAAAGTCTGAGCGAGCCGTGTTGCGAGCGCATGAGGTGCGGCTTCCGCGCATGACGTATGCCAACCATTCGCGGCGAGAAAGACCGTGTTTTTTTCCGAAGTCTCTTGAAACAACAAGACGCATGATGTATCTTCACGTCGGATATCGAAAAAACTTTTCGGGATCGGCAACCAGCGAGGAGGATTCCAATGGGTTCGTCATTCACATTCGACCGCATCCTGCTGAAAATCAGCGGTGAAACTTTGAAAGGGAATTTGGAGTTCGGATACGAATCCGAGGCGGTGAAACTGGTTGTTAAAAGGATTGGAGCCTTGCTTGATTCCGGAGTCGAAATAGCCTTGGTCGTCGGAGCGGGAAACGTCTGGCGCGGAGTAATGGGCGCCGATTGGGGCATGGACAACGTCACCGCCGACTACATGGGAATGCTGGGAACCGTGATGAACGCTTTGTGCCTCAAAGACTCGTTCAACGCAGCCGGATATTCGGCGGAAGTTCAAACCTCCATTCCAATGGAGCCGATCGCCGCGAGATACGAGAGAGATGCCGCCAAACGAGCTTTGGAGGAAGGAAGAATATTGATATTCGCCTGCGGTACCGGAAGCCCGTTTTTCACGACGGACACGACCGCGACGCTGCGCGCGCTCGAAATCGGAGCGGAAGTGGTGATGAAGGCGACTAAAGTCAACGGAGTCTATTCCGCCGACCCGATGATTCATCCGGACGCCAAACGCTACGAGACCATAACCTACGACGAGGCTTTGTCCGCGCAACTCGGAGTTATGGATTCAACAGCCTTCTCAATGTGCCGCGACAACGATCTGCCGATTCTCGTCTTCAACTTTTTCGAACCGGACAGTTTGGAAAACGCTTTGAACGGCGACTATTCAACCGCGACGCTCGTCTCGAGATAATTTACGCCTCGGTTTCGCCTCATCCCGTACCAAAAAAACACGACCTGAAAAAAAAGTTCGATATTTGTTGATACCACGCTTGATAATAACGCCGAACCATATATTTTACACGTCCCCGTTTCGTACGTAGCGGAATGTTTTCCCCTGCTTGAATGACGGAGGTGCGTCGTCGCCGTGTTGGATGGTCGAACCCGCCATAAGCGAAAAGACTCGACTTGCTCGGCGATGCTGAAACAGGCGTTGGGATATTTAATCGACTTACGGAAGACGATTGACCAAACTGCCGCCGAAAATTGCCGTTTACAGAATAAAACAGGTATAAAAATGAAAGTCAGAGCTTCAGTGAAACGAAGGTGCGAATACTGTCAAGTTGTCAAACGCAACGGTATCGTAAGAGTGTTGTGTCCGCGTGATCCGCGGCACAAACAGAGACAAGGTTAAAATTCAAGGAACAATATTATGCCGCGAATACTAGGTGTGGACATACCGGGAAACAAAAGAATCGAATACTCGCTTCGTTACATATACGGAGTGGGACCGACCCGAGCGATGGAAATCATTAAAAAAGCGGGTATCCCGCTCGGATTGAAAGCTAATGATTTGACGAACGAACATATTTCGAAAATCACAGCCATACTGCAAAACGACTACGCTGTGGAGGGGGATTTGAGAAGGATGCTTCTGCAGGACATTCGTCGTCTGCAGTCGATCGGTTCGTACAGGGGATTCAGACACCGCAGGAATCTGCCCGTCCGCGGACAAAGAACGAAGACGAACGCCCGTACGCGCAAGGGCCGTAAACAGACGGTCGGCGCAATCAGAGACAAAACCCAGCGGAAGTTGGCCGGCACCTGACATCCGCCACGGTTTTTCATCAACAAAATTTGAGAGGATATGATTTATGGCTGACAACGAGACAGTTCAAGAACCGAAGACCGCTGCCCCGGAAACGCCTGATGTCGATTCCGGGAAGAGCGCGAATCCAGAGGATGCCGCCACAACCAAAGCGGAAGGCGCGAGACGTTCGAAAAACTCACGCAGCGTTCCTTCTGGAATAGCATTCATAAACGCCACTTTCAACAACACGAAAGTAACCATCACAGATCTGCACGGAAACACTTTGTGCTGGTCGAGCGGAGGAAAAATGGGAATGAAAGGCTCGCGGAAAAGCACAGCCTATGCCGCTCAGCAGGTCGCGACCGATGCGGCGAGAAAAGCCCAGACACTCGGCATGCGCGAAGTGGAAGTGCGCGTGAAAGGCCCTGGAGCAGGACGCGAATCGGCGGTTAGAGGCATTGTCGCGGCGGGAATGGACATAACAGTTCTCAGGGACACCACGCCAGTTCCTCACAACGGTTGCAGACCCAAGAAAAGAAGGCGTGTTTGACGGTTCCGCGCGATTGCCGCGGGCATCATAGATCCAATGTAATTCAGCACCACCTCGAAATTCACGGGGCGTTAATCTCACGGAGGTACACAAATGGCTTTGATTTCAGGATTTCCAATACCTAAATCGATCGAAATGAATGAGGAGACGGCGACGGAAACATACGCCGAATTCACAGCGGCTCCGTTCCAAACCGGGTTCGGACACACTATCGGGAATTCGCTTCGCCGGGTTCTTCTCTCGTCATTGGAGGGAGTGGCTATATCCGCCGTCAGAATAGATGGCGTCTCAAATGAATTCGCCACGATTCCAAACGTCATCGAGGAAGTAGCGGAAATAGTACTCAATCTCAAACAGGTCAAATTGACCTGCGAGGGCGATATCAGTTCCAAAATGCTTGAAATAGTCAAAAGCAAAGCGGGAACGATAACCGCGGCGGACATCATAAGCGATGGAACGGTTGAAATTCTAAATCCGGACCAAATTATCTGCACGGTGGATAAAAAAACCGATATCAGAATGGAACTGGAAATATCGAAGGGGCGCGGATACGTTCCGGCGGAAAACAACAAAAAACAAGACCACCCCCTGGGCACGATACCTATAGACTCTCTGTTCAGCCCCATCACAAGAGTGAAATACGATGTCGGAGCGGCCAGAGTGGGCGAGAAAACCGAGATGGACAGTCTCTTGATGGAAATATGGACCGACGCCAGAATATCACCCGAAGACGCTTTGGAGAAAGCCGCGAAAATCCTCCAAGACCATCTCAGGCCGTTTTTGGGAAAACAATCCGACGAAGACGATATGCTGTCCGCCATCTCCGACGAGGAGCGAAAACTCTACAGACTGCTGATTCAGCATGTCGACAATATGGAGCTTTCAGTGAGAGCTCAAAACTGCTTGAACAACGCCGACATCAAAATGATCGGAGAACTCTGCCAGAAAACGGAAGTGAAAATGCTCAAATTCAGAAATTTCGGGCGGAAATCACTCGACGAAATTCAAGCGCGGCTCGATGATATGGGATTGTCTCTCGGCATGAAGATGAGCGACGAATTAACAATGGCCGTCAACGCGGAAGCTGAAAAAATCCGCAATACCGATGATCGGAAGGAGGAGGATAAATAGATGCGCCACCGCGAACACACATTTAAAATCGGGCGTTCGGGAGCCCATAGAAAAGCCTTGCTGGCAAACCAAGTGAGCTCACTTATAGAAAAAGGCGAGATTAAAACAACCTTGGTGAAAGCGAAGGAGTCGCGCCGCCTGGCCGAGAAAATGGTCACTATGGGAAAAAAAGGCGATCTGCACCACAGACGCCTCGCGATCTCAAAATTAAGAGATAAAGCCGCCGTGGCGAAACTGTTCGCGGAAATCGCACCCAAATACGCGAACAGGGACGGTGGATACACCAGGATAGTCAGGCTCGGGCGACGCTTGGGCGACGCCGCGGAAATCTGCCTGCTTCAATGGGTGGTGGAAACAGCCAAACCAAAAAGCGAAAAAAAGAAAAAAGATAAGGGTTCGGCGAAATCAGAGGAGACGGTCGCCAATGCCGCCGAACCAGCGTCAGCGTCTTCTGTCGAGGATAAAGAGGTTGACGACACCTCCGACAAAAAAAACAACGCCGACGACAAAGAAACGGAGGCTGAAGAGAATAAAGAGCGAAAAGACGCCGCGGCGGAAACTCCAGACGACGCTGAAATCAAAAAATGAAGGAGACGAGACATGGCTGAAGTCAAACACCTTGACGAGTCGAATTTCGAGGAGACGGTTTCAAACGGTGTGACCCTGGTTGATTTTTGGGCGGAATGGTGCGGTCCCTGCAAAATGCTTGGCCCCGTCCTCGGGGAGGTGGCGGAAGAAATCGGGGACGACGCCGTCATCGCTAAAGTGGACGTGGATAAAGCCCAAGCCCTCGCCAGCCAATATTCCATAAGAAGCATTCCCGCTATCTTCATATTGAAAGACGGCGAAGTCAAGCAACAATTCGTCGGATTACAAGACAAGCAAACTCTCGTGAACGCCGTAAAGTCGGCTCTCTGAAAACAAAAAATAAACCCGCACTAAAAATAGGAGGTGTGTGATGTCTGGAGCGAAAACAAAAACAGTAGGATCGAAACTCGACGAGGCACTCAGAAAGGCGGATGACGCGGTGAAGGAACTGAAGGATATGGGCGAAAACGCGAAAATCGCGTTG
>JAADHT010000262.1 GCA_013151705.1 Kiritimatiellota bacterium
ATCCGCCGATGCGGAAAATTCAAAACCCGAAACCCGAAAACTTGCGGTTTGGCGACAGAATCCGCGGGGTGGGCGGGGAGAAGACGCTCCGCCCCTACTCTCCGCGCCTTGCGGAAACGCCGTGTTCGCTGTGCCGTAAGTGACATCCACGTTGTATTGGCCGCTACCCGGGAGGGGCGGTCACCCGCGCGAATCACGCTGAAGTGTAAATGATATGGACTGGCGGAGGGGAGTGGTTTTCGGGCGGGCGGGAACGCTCCGCCCTACTGGAGAGCGGCCCCGAACATTACGAAAGAAAGGAAGATGATGAAAAAAGCGTTGATAACGGGAATAACCGGGCAGGACGGCTCGTATCTGGCCGAGTTTTTGATAGGTAAAGGGTACGAGGTCCACGGTTTGGTCAGACGGGCGAGCTCGTTCAACACCGCGAGAATCGAGCACTTGTACAAAGACGCGCACTTGAACGACGTCAAGCTCTTCCTCCATTACGGCGATCTGAGCGACTCCGGCAATCTGCGCAAAGTCTTGGAAACCATAATGCCGGACGAGCTCTACAATCTCGGGGCTCAATCGCATGTGCGCGTATCCTTCGACCAGCCGGAATACACGGCGGATATCGTCGGGCTGGGCGCGCTCCGGATTCTCGAGGCGATACGCGACTACCAGCATCACACCGGGCGGAACGTGAAATACTATCAGGCGGGATCGTCCGAGATGTTCGGCAAGGTGGTGGAAACGCCTCAGAGCGAAACCACGCCATTCCACCCCAGGAGTCCCTACTCCTGCGCCAAAGCGTACGCGCATTGGCAGACCGTCAACTACCGCGAGTCTTACGATATGTTCGCCGTGAACGGCATACTGTTCAACCACGAGAGTCCCCGCCGGGGAGAAACGTTCGTCACGAGAAAAATAACTCGGGCGGCGACCCGCGTAAAGCTTGGATTGCAGGAGAAGCTCTATCTCGGGAATCTCGACGCCAAGCGGGACTGGGGTTTCGCCGGAGACTACGTTAAGGCGATGTGGATGATGATGCAAAAGGATGAACCGAATGATTACGTCGTCGCCACGGGAAAAGCCTATTCGGTGAAGGATTTTCTCGAGCGGGTTTTCAGCGCGTTGGATATGGACTGGAACGAGTATGTCGAATTCGACGAGCGCTATCTGCGACCGGCCGAGGTTGAGTTGCTGTTGGGCGACGCGTCCAAAGCCGAGCGGGAGTTGGAATGGACGCCGGATACGTCTTTCGACGATTTGGTGATGATGATGGTTGAATCGGATTCACGGCTGGCGGAGAAGGAAAAACTCATTTCCGACGCGGATCTGTATTGAATATGCTCTTCCGGCGTGTTAGGTTGCCCTGTTTGATTTATCACGCAATTATGTCCGCGGATCGAAGCACCGGACAGGAAATAAACGCGGTCATAGTTGCGAGCACTTTTTTGAACGGATTCTACTTTTAAGGAAAACCGATGATTAAAGAGGCATGCGGAGTTTTCGGTGTCGTCAACCATCCCCAAGCCGCCGAGTTGACTCGGCTCGGGCTTTTCGCCTTGCAACACAGGGGACAGGAGAGCGCCGGCATTTTTTTGAAACGCGACGGTGTTTGCGAAATCAACAAGGGGATGGGGCTGGTCGGCGAGGTGTTCAAAAAACTTCCCAAAGAATGGTGGCAGACGCCCGGCCAGGAGATGGCGATCGGGCATGTGCGATACAGCACGAGCGGGAAATCAACGATCATCAACGCGCAGCCGTTTTCCGTGGAGTTCGATAAGTGGCATCTGGCTTTGGCGCACAACGGCACGCTCTCCAACGGAGCGTACTGGCGCAAGCGTCTCAAGCGTTCCGGCGCCATTTTTCAAGGCGACTTGGACACCGAGATCATACTACACCTGGCATCCCAAAACCATCAGGAAGGCGACACCCCCTGGTCCTCCCTGGAATACGCGTTGAAACGGGTCGAAGGAGCCTTCTCCATTCTGGGGTTGTGCGAGGACGGCATGGTGATCGCCCGCGATCCTTATGGATTCCGACCGTTGGCGCTAGGTAAAATGCCCAACGGATCCTTGGTCGTCGCTTCCGAAACATCGGCGTTTGATATGATGGGAGCGGTTTACGAACGCGATGTCGAACCGGGCGAAATGATAGTGATCGGCAACGACGGAGAGATGCGCGGCAAGCGTTTCGCCGACTCTAAGAGAAAGGCCCATTGCATTTTCGAGCACGTCTATTTCGCCAGACCCGACAGCTTGGTGTTTGGAGAATGCGTTTATTCGGTCAGAAAAAGATTTGGAGCAAAACTCGCGGAGGAGTGCCCGGTGGAAGCGGATATGATCGTACCTGTGCCCGACAGCGGGAATTACGCCGCTTTGGGTTTCGCCGAGGCGTCCGGCATACCGTTCGAGTTGGGAATTATGCGAAACCACTACATCGGGCGCACGTTCATAAAACCTTCGACTTCCGATCGGCGCGCCGCCGTAAATCTAAAACTCAATCCCATCCGCGCCGCCATCGAGGGCAGGAGAATTTGCCTGGTCGAGGACAGTATTGTAAGGGGCAACACCAGCATCGAGCGCGTTAAAACGATGCGAGAGAACGGCGCTGCCGAGGTGCATATGAGAATAAGTTGTCCGCCTCACGTCAGCCCCTGTTTTTTCGGGATAGATTTTCCTAGCGCCGAGGAATTGATCGCCTCGTCACATTCGGTTGACGAGATCGCCGAGAAGATAGGAGCCGATTCTCTGGCGTATCTATCTTTGGAGGGAATGTTGTCTTGCGCTTCCGAACCGCCGGGCGACTATTGCCACGCTTGTTTTTCGAAAGAGTATCCTGTGCGCCCGATATCGGAGGAGGAGTAGAGAACGATAATCAGAGGCTCGAAAAGTTTACGCATCTACGGCGCGGCCCTAAAACTCGAATATCGACATGAGAAGAGCGAAACCCGCTCGAGCGCCGTCTAAGTTAAAATGGGGGAATTATTATGGCTGACGACAAACCGAAAATCAAAGATTTGCTTGACGGAGTCATTATCTGCTCGAATTGCGGATCGAGAATATCGATCAGCGATTACGACCCGTTGGAGATAGCTCAGTGCCCGGATTGCTCCGCTCCGACCTTCATTCCCATGCGATTGAAGGATTATTGGTTGTTCAAACCTCTCGGCGGCGGCGGAATGGGAAGCGTTTATCAATCGGTATGCGAGAGCGCCAGTGGGGATTTCGCCGTTAAAATTCTTCCTCGAAAACTTAAGACCGATCCCAACTTGATTAAAAACCTGATGCGCGAGGGTGAGATTGGCCGAGTTACCGGGATGCATCCCAATATTGTGGGATTGGTTGATTACGGGGTTGAGGAGGATGAGAATTTTATAATAACACAATTCGCCGAAGGCACGAGACTCGACATCCTCATCTCCTCGGCCGGTCAGCTATCGGAAAGGCAGTCCATAGACATACTCAAACAAGTTTTGGACGCCGAGATCCATATCAAAGACTGCGGTTTTCTATTCAGGGACATCAAACCTGAAAACATAATGATTATGAAAGGAAAGAAAACCGTGGTCAAACTATATGATTTCGGTTTGTGCGTCCCTTTGGAGGAGGCCGCGAATCCGGATCCCAACGAAAGCTTGGAGGGCTCTCCATTCTACCTCCCGCCCGAACGAGTGGTCGCCGCTCCCGAAGGCGAGTACAGCGAAGTGTACAGTCTTGGAATGCTTTTTTTCCATATGCTCACCGGCACGACTTACTTCTCCCAGTCCGACATAAAGGAGTTGATGGGCAAACACGTCGCCTCCCTCCGCATGGCTAGCGCTTCGAACAGATTGAAACATTGTTCCCCCGAGGTCGCCGCCGTCATCGACAAAATGATAAAACGCAATCCCAACGACCGCTACCCGGATTTCGCTTCGCTTAAAGAGGCGCTTGCCCCTCTGGAAGGCGGCGCTGCCGGTTTCCCGCTCCAACAGGAGGAGAGCGAGGATGTTTCAGAAGGACAAGTTGAAAAAACAGGCGGCAAAGCGTCCATTTCCGTGAAAAAAAGTGGTAAATGGATAAATCTGGCGGCCTTGGCCGGCGCTTTGCTGGTGGGTGGCGGGTTTGCCTTCTGGATCTATTCGGACTCGCAAAAGGAGAAAAAATTATTGCGTGATCTAAGACTGACCGAAGCCACCAAACTGGGAATTTCTCCCGATGTCTCACCTCCGGACGCGACGGAGGTTCAAATATATTCCTTGATAGAAAAACGCAGGAGAGAGATTATAGCGAAAGAACGGAAAAAATTGCCGAAGTTTGACGAGAAATCGGAGAGGGAGAAGATATGCGCCAAGTCCAAATTGACGGATCCTGGAAAAAAGAAAAAGCCGATACCGTTGGCTAAAGTTAAAAAGCTCGTCGCGAAACAGATTGATGAAGAGATCAAAAAGAACATCGCCAACTCCATGAAGCCATTTTCTGAAAAACTGGTGTCGAAAATGATCGCGACCAAACTTCACATCAAATTGCCCGTTTCCAAACCCGATGTTTCCCTCAAAGAAATTGAAAGGAAGGTCGATGCCGAAATAATGAAGGATGTCAAGAAAAAATATCCTCCGGGACCGCTGACCAAAAAAATATCCAAAATACTGAAAAAATACAAATGCTACCGC
>JAADHT010000121.1 GCA_013151705.1 Kiritimatiellota bacterium
GGTTCTTTTTTTGGGAAACGCCCGACTGGAGCTGCTTCGGCAAATACGCCATCGCGGTCGGAGAATATGTCGCAGAGGTGCTCGAAACCTCAAATGACGAAGTCGATTCAGTAGAAATCGCGTTGAGGAAAGCCGACGCTGTAAAGTTAAAAATTCCTAAATATCCAAATTTAGAAAAAGGTCTCAAATGGGGCGTGTATTGGGGTGTTGGAATCGGAAGCCTTTTGCTCGCTGTGCATTCATTGATAAATCCATTATCATCCACATCACCATTTATGTCCATATTGTTCTCAATGCTACTTCAATTTATAGTCGTATGTTCTCCTATAGGATTGTTTTTCGGGATTTTGGCAGCATTTAGGCCTATAAGTGGTCAATATGAAAAAAACAAGTAGAATCAATTTTCTTTTTTTGTTCACCTCGTGGCTGGTCTCGATCATCGGGATGCCGCACTCCTCGGCGAAACGAAACCCCATATTGTCTGATTCGCCGGCGATGAAGACGTCGCAGCCGTGTTCAAAGAGAAACTGCTGATACGCCACATTCACGAAAAGCCCCAAACCACCCCAAGGAAGGCCGACGCGGGAGAAAACAACGCAGGACAATTTGACAATAATCCCGAGCGCTCTATTGTATTCAACCGGGTATCGCAGTCACAGTCATTCTTGAATTCCATTACCACGCCCTTATTTGGTCGGATAACTTGAACCCACGGAAAACGGCAATGTCATATCAAAAACCATTTGGACGATTATCCCCTCACCTGATCATTTTTCTCTGTTTTTCCACTCTCTTCGCAGCATCGCGCCACGATGTTCTCGGAGCGACTGACGCGGAAATCGCGGATCTAGTGAGGAGGCTGGGAGCGAAGGAGTACGCTGATAGAAAGAAGGCCTCGGCGGCATTACTTGAAATCGGGCGCCCCGCTCTGAGGGCGGTTGAAGCCGCCGCTAAAAACTCCGATCCCGAGATCCGCCTGCGCGCCAAAGCCATACTCAATGACATCAAACTCGGAATCAACCCTCATTGGCCCGAGGATATTCGCCGCGGAACACGTGGTTTTGAAAAACTGGACTCAGCCGAGAAAAAAGAGTTGATTGAACGTCTACTCGCGAATTCGGAAAAAGAAGCGGTTCCATTTTTGCTCAACCTCGTTGAAAAGGGTGATTCCCGTAACGCCGAGATAGCGACTAAAGCCCTTCTGAAGATGCAAGACAAGAAAACCCTATGGAAAACGGTTCTTTCGCGGAAGAAAAAGGCGCTGAACAACCACCAGATCCGGTTGTTTGCCGAAGCGGCTAAATGGTCCGGCGGATTTTCCGATGTGTTAAAAGCTCTCAAGTTCAAAAATCTCGACGGCGGCGTAAAACGCGGTCTGATCGCCTCGCGTATCGCGATTCTCCAGGAATATCTGGACGACGAAGAGTTTGACAAGGTGGACGAGGAAGCGGGAAAACTCGCCGAAACCGCACCTGACAACGCGGTGGTATTGTATATCCATGCAGACGCTTTGTTGAAACTCAAACGCACCAAGGAGGCGGACACCCTCAATAAGAAAGCGCTTCTTCTGAATCCGGGTTCGGAAGAAGCGCATTACGCGGCCGGAACATTTCTGACGGATTCCGGCAAATTCAAGCTGGGAGAAAAAGAGTGGAAAAAGATTCTCGAAATCCCGCCCGCCGGAGACGTCTATGATATGAACGCCTATTTGCGCTTGGCGAATATATATTCACAGAGCAAGTTGTATAAAAAAGCTTTGAAAGCCATGGAGACGGGGCTTGAACAATACCAAAAGGGTAAAGAAAAACATGGGCGCTCCATGGGAATGATCGAAGCTAAGAGCGTTGATAAGAAACTCGCTTATCTACGTTGGAAAGCCAAAAAATTCGGAGACGCTCCGGGGATGGAAATCAAGGATATCCCTCCGGGAAAAACGTATGTCAACATCAATGTCAACGTGATTATGAAGAAAGGCACCCGCGAAAATATGAAAAATGGAATGAAAAACGCCTTGGTGACACTTAACTTGAATATCCAGCCTTACGGGATCGGGCTGTTAAAGAAAAATATATTGACAATGCGGTACGACAAAAAGAAAAAACAATTCGCGGTTTTGCTGAATAATTCTCCCTGCGCGGTTAAGAATAACATCGTGTTTAAAGATGAAACCGCGAACATCGCGGTCATCGACCTCGATGTTTGCAATATATACCGGGTGGACCGCGACACGGGAGAAGCCGAGTTACGCGAATCCTACGAGAAGGACTATAAACTCACGGTATCTAAAGGGAATAGAATACGTTTATGGAAAAAAGCGGAAATATCCCTGAATAACAAAAAACACACTTGGAAAGAGCTTGCGAAAGGAATCCATTATGATTTTCTTCCGGAAAAACTCAACGTCAAGCTGAAAGGGATCTCTCCATCGGGCAAACATAAAAAAACTGAATTCACCGTAAAAATCAGATTTTAATCTTCCCTCCCCCTAGCGAATTTTGAGAGTCGCTATTTTCCGCTCTCAAAACGGTTCATCATAAGGAAAACAATTATGCTTAGAGAAAAAGCGGGTATTTGCATGAAGGGAAAGAGAACCTCTTTTCTGTCTGTCCTAACAGTATTACTGCTTGCGTTTTCAACCTTCTCTGCGGAAAACAGGAAGCGTATTCAGACTGGCAACTTGCAGAAGGAAAGCATACAGCATGGCGGAATTGAACGAACATACCATATATATAAGCCGGCATCACTTAAAGGGAGAAAAAACGTGCCGCTGCTTATTGTCCTTCACGGGGGAGGAGGAAGTGGTCGGAAGATGCCGAATTTAACTTTCGGACGCTTCAAAGAACTTTCTGAAATGGAAACATTTATCCTTCTATGCCCGGACGGTGTTGATAAACACTGGAATGACGGTCGTGATGTGAATACGCGTCACCATAATATTGATGATGTCGGATTTCTCTCCAAGCTGATCGACTTGCTGGTTTCTGAAGGCGCTATCAACCCAAAACGGGTGTATATGTGCGGGATATCCAACGGTGGCATGATGACCTACCGCATGGCGCTTGAATGTTCCGATAAGCTGGCCGCAATAGGCACTGTTTCGAGCGCTATGCCTGAATTTCTCGCGCACAAGAAACCGTCCCGCCCCGTGCCTTTATTGATAATCAGCAGTCCAAAAGATCCCTTTGTCCCTTGGAAAGGAGGCTATGCGGGATTCCGACTGTGGAAATACGGCAGATTCCACCGCCGCGGCAGGGTAGTATCACAGGCTGACACCTTGGCGTACTGGCTGAAACAGAACCGAGCGGAGACGAAGGCGCATGCGACCATACTTCCAGATAGCTTTCCCGACGATGGAACGAATGTCGTTATGGAGCGGTATCCACCGAAAAACGGGGGGGCGGAAATTATACGATATATAATCAAAGGCGGAGGGCATACGTGGCCGGGGGGTAAACAGTATATGTCGGAAAAAGTCATCGGAAAAACGTGTCGCGACATCAATGCCTGTGATGTTTTATGGAGGTTTTTCAAGAACCATAGTTTGAATTTGGAGAATTCAAACAGAAAAACACCAGTCGCGGACTATGACAAAACAGGCCCCTATAAAACGAATGTGAAAGAATTTCCAGATCTAACGGACGAAAAACGCGAAAACCGTAGAGTGCCAATAAAAGTCATATCTCCGGTGGCTGACGGTCCATTCCCGCTTGTCATTTTCTCCCACGGTGGAATGGGAAACTGGAATTCGAATATTTACCAAGCGAAACATTTGGCGTCGCACGGCTATATAGTGTTTTGCGTTCAGCATGTATTCAGTGATAATATAATAACAAGAAAATATGTCAGAGAAGCGAAAGGAAGTCTGAAAGAGCGAATATGGAAGGCGCTGACGCGTATGACGGTTGATCCCAGAGCGGTGCTCGGGCGACCACGGGATATATCGTTCGCGATAGACAAAGCGATGGAATGGAATCGTTCCGAGACTCAGTTCGCTGGAAAAATAAACACTTCGAAGATAGCCGTCGCCGGACATTCCTACGGAGCCGCCACGGTTTTGACCGTATGCGGAGCACAACCAACACTCGATCATCTGAAACCGACCTTGGCGCCGGGAAGAGGACTTGCGGGAGACTACAGCGATTCACGCGTCACGCTGGGAATAGCGATGTCGCCGCAGGGACCAGGGACATCCCGTTTCAGCAAGGAAAGCTATAAGAGCATAAACAAACCTCTTCTCTGCTTCAGTGGAGACGGGGATGAACAACTGGGAGCGGACGGCTCCATACAGTCCGCTGAAAAACGCTTGGAGGGATTTAAGCTGATGCCGCAGGGAAACAAATACATGCTCTGGCTGGCAAACGCCGATCATCTTTCTTTTTCGGACAATCCATCAGCCTGGCGTTTCCCGTCAAAAGCAAGAGCTGACGCGCAGCGTATTACGAAGGCGATGATGCTCGTTTTCTGTGATTATTATCTCAAAGGCGATGAAGAAGCGAAGAAATATATGAATTCCGATTATGCCGGGACACTTACAGGGAATATCGTCACAAAACTTACATGGTATCAGAAGTGATCCAACTTAAACGTGCAAACGAAGCAATGTCCATCCTAAAAACCAACGGGGTCA
>JAADHT010000163.1 GCA_013151705.1 Kiritimatiellota bacterium
CCTCCCCCGGTCAAAAGTTTCCCGCGAGTTTCGCGGAAACGAAGCTGTTTGAAGCGCCGCCACCCACCATAAGCGGGTCGTATCCAAGATTCACCAACGTCTCAGCAAGCCACGCCGTCACTGTGGTTTTTCCGCAACTCCCAGCCACAGCTACAGTCGTCCGGCCTTGAAAAGTGTTTACCGCGGCTGAAAGCATATCCGCGCGGTGAATCAGGGGAATGGACTCCGCCACAGCCTGAAAATCCGGATTATCCGATTCGATGGCGGTTGAGAAGACCAACGCGTCGGGCAGCGCCGCGGCGAGAAAAGAGCCGTCCTGCGGAAACAGAGCGATGCCGTTCGCCGACAAAGCTCTGAAAATTCGGGAGTTGGCTGGTTCGTCAAGCGCCCTGTCGCTTCCGGAAACCTCGACACCGATATACGTGAGCAATTGCGCCAAAGCGCTCATACCGATCCCGCCCACTCCAACCAAATGAAGTTTCGGCTGGCGCTCCGCCCGGAGCCGCGACGAAAGAATTAATGAAGCGGCTTCCTCGCCTTCCCGCCCAACTCTTCGGTTCCGTCTTTTTCCGATCATAAGCCGTTCCATATCTAATGAGATGATGAGATGACGCTCGAAAAGGGTCTGAGCGCCATCAGCCACGGGCTGACGATATTCGAGTTTTAGAGGCCCGCCCAGACGGGTAAACTTTTCGTGGAACATTCGGATTAATCCACGGGAACTAATTCCGAAAGCGGGTTTCGCGACATGTTTTTTTGGGCGTAATGGGTAAGAATGCCATATCTGAGGCCATTGGGTGAAATAGAGAACCTTTTAAACTGAAAATACCTCAAAAACTCGGTGAGAATGAGCAACCCGGCCGGCATTTCGACCACTCGGTCGACTTCCATACCGGGCATGCGTCTCCGTTCAGCAAGTCCCATACGAGACAACCTTCTCGAAATCAAAGCCAACTCCTTGCGGCGCCCTTTGACCATCCGGATCTTGCGTCTGTCGTAGAATTCCTGATGCGAAACAACGGCAGCGTACGTGGTGGCGGTGCCACCCGTGGCGACGACCGTGCATTTCCTGCCGTTCAGCCAACCGGTCAAAGCGCCGGCTATGCCCGCGAACTGACGCCTCACATGCCTGGCGGCGGCCATTCGTTTGTACAAAACGTACTCCTCTCCCAAATTATACGTCTCGTTCAAATTCACGCAACCAATGTCCAAACTGTGTCCTGACACGATCAGATCCTTCATCCCCCAGGATATCTCCGTGCTGCCGCCACCAATGTCAATGCTCACAATGGGTCTGCGGGTCTCTATCTCCGACACGGCTCCGATAAACGTGAATTCAGCCTCCTCGCCTCCACTGAGAACTTGAGGAAACATGCCGGTCTCCTTGTAGCAACGCACCAGGAAAGTGTTGGAGTTTTCGGCCGATCTGACGGCGCTGGAAGCGGTGATGATAATGTCGTCGACCTTCTCCTCACGGCAAATCTCCATCAACTCCGACAAAGCGGCCAAGGTGGTTTCCATCGACTCGTCGGAAAGCCTTCCCGCTTTTTTCACGTCGCGACCAAGTTTGGTCATGGCGTAGTGTTCGTTATGATACTCTATCGAGCCGTCTAGAAAACTGGTGGCCAACAAGAGCACCAAGGAGTTGCTACCTAAATCGATGACGGCTATTTTTTCTTCGTCTGCTACCATACCACTCAACCACATTCGGATGTTTATAGACAAAAACGCTGATGAGGATTGTATTATATACGCGCTGAACGACAAATCAACACTTTAGGACAGTCAAAGCCGTTTTTTTTCAAAAAAAACGCTTTTCGTGAAATATCCTCCGTGGAACATTGCATCATCACTCAAACGGAGTACTTTAGAGCCAGTTGCAAAAGTCTGAGCGAACCGTGTCGCGAGCGCATGAGGTGCTGATTTCGTCCGTCTCTCCGGAGAGCGTACCCGTAGGTCTGTTCCTCGGAGAGACGGTCGGAAGACGCGCCTCGTCCGCCGCAACCCAAAGGGCGGAAACTCGACTTGTCTCGGCGAAACCGAAAGCGGAGACGGAAGCCTACTCGAGCGTAGCGACGGAACCGCAAAGCGGGATAAATTCAAAAATTTTAATTTTCAAATGCCTCAAAACAGACTTCTTGTGTGTTTTCAACGTATTTGTCCCGAGAAGTTTCGGGTTTAGGATTTCGAAATTCGGATTTCAGGTACGGCGCGTCCCGCGAAGTTTTATTCAACCGTGTATTCGGAGTGTTTCGATGTTCGATTTCCATATTGATTGGATCAGTGCTGTCTTCGCGGCGGCGGCCTGCGCCACGGTGGCCTATTCGTCTCAACGAAGATGGTGTTCAGCCGCTCGACGCGGAATCGGGTTCGCTCTAGCGGAATTCTCACGCCTTCTAGCGGTTTTGATGATTTGCCTCGCCCTTCTGAAAATCGAATGGGTTATCAAGACAAAACTGACTTTGAAGCCTGAAATCGTCGTGTTGAGTGATACAAGCGACAGTATGAACACCGCCGATGTGATCGGGCGAAAAGCAAAACCCGGGAAAACACCCGTCACAAGAATCGAGTGGGCGCGCAAGAACGTCACCGACGAGTTTCTCGGAAAACTGAATGGGAAATTCAAGATTGAAAAAGGAAACTTCTCACTTCCAACCGGAAAAAACGGGAAATCCCGAACAAACGGCACCGACATAACATACGCGTTGGCAAACGTTTTGAAGAATACCGGCAACATACGGGCGGTAGTTCTAGTGAGCGACGGCGACTGGAACGCAGGCGGTTCTCCCGTCGGAGCGGCCGCCGAACTGCGCTCCAAAGGAATCAAGGTTTTTCCGGTAGGAGTAGGAAGCCGGATCTGGCTGCCCGATTTGGAGCTGGTCAAGGTCAAAGCTCCGGCGTTCTGCCTGGCTAACGAAAAAGTAGCTATTCCATTTCTCGTAACCAACCGACTTGGACGGCTCGTCTCCACAGAAATAACATTGGAGTCGAACGGCGATACCGATATCTCCAAACGCTTGGAGATTCCAGCGCACGGTTCCGTTCAAGAAACGATTATCTGGCGGCCGGGAACCGAGAAATCCTACGAACTAACCTTGAAAATTCCAGTTCAGGACGATGAACGGATACCCGACAACAACAGTTTCTCATTCAAAATAGACGTGAGAAACGAAAAACTCAAAGTCCTTGTGATAGACTCCGCCCCACGCTGGGAGTACAGGTACCTGAGAAACGCCCTGATGCGGGATCCCGGCGTGGAGGAGCGCTCGCTGCTCTACCTTCCGAAAATCGGATTCGGCGGCGGCAAAGGTTATCTGCGGAAATTTCCGACGAAAAAACTCCTATCCACTTTCGATGTCGTGTTTCTAGGCGACGTCGGAGTGGGAAAAGGTGGTTTGACGGCGAAAGAAGCCGATATGCTGGCCGAACTCGTAGAGCAGCAGGGAAGCGGGCTGGTCTTCCTCCCTGGACGCAAAGGGGCGATATATTCTTTAGCGAACACGAAATTGGCTGATCTATGCCCCGTGGAACTCGATCCCAAAGGCGTTAAAGGATACCACTCAAGCGTTGAATCGACAATGAATCTGACTGGAGCCGGACGTTCACATTTTCTCTTGATGCTCGCCGACACTCCGACGCTCAACGACTACGTTTGGAGGCGTCTTCCAGGGTTTTTCTGGAACGCCAGAGTGCTCGACGCGAAACCTGGAAGCGAGGTGCTGGCCGTCCATTCGGGATTAAGATGCTCATCCGGTAGAATGCCGCTCATAGTAATCGCCGAACGGGGCAACGGCAATGTGCTGTTCATGGGAACCGACAGCGCCTGGCGGTGGCGCAAAGGGGTGGAGGATAAATACCACTACCGATTCTGGGGCCAGGTCGTCAGGTGGATGGCGCACAAACGCCATTTGGCTGACGACGATGGGATACGATGCTTCTACGTTCCGGAAACTCCGTCGGTCGGACAGAAAACGACCATCTTCGCGACGGTGCACGACCGCTCCGGAACCGCTCTTGACGGCGTTTCCGTCAACGCCACCATATATTCGGGAAAAAACGAAAAATCGCAAATAGTGGATTTGCGGCAGGAGAAAACCGGATGGGGACTCTACAAAGGAGAATTCACGCCGACCGCGCCCGGCGAAACAACGGTGAGACTGAGATGCGCGGAGGCGAACGCCGACATGTCCTTCAAGATGGAGGTGGCCGATATTTCCAACGAGCGCGTCGGCACTCCCGCGAAATTCGCGTCGCTCAAGGAAATAGCGGGAATAACGAAAGGAAAATTCCACGACACGGCCTCCTTCGATAAACTGATCGACGAACTGAACGGGCTTCCCAAACGCCAACCGCTGAAAATAGTCACCCGCGTCTGGTGCGCTTGGTGGTGGGGCGCCGCGATCGTGCTGCTGCTGACGATTTACTGGGTGGCCAGAAAACTCCGCGGGGAACTGTGAAGAGAGATAGAGCGGGTTGGAAAGCTCCGCGCATCCCAACTGCCCATTCGGCCCATTCGGCTCATACGGCCCATTTGGCCCATATCCGGTACCTACAAGCGCCGCTCCCGGCTCTCGCATTAAATATGGAGGAGAAAAGATGATCAAACTTGAGTTTTACGTC
>JAADHT010000220.1 GCA_013151705.1 Kiritimatiellota bacterium
CCAAGTCGCAAGAGCTGTTGGAGACTCCCTGTACCCTTTATAATAGCCTCTCGACGCGAAAAATCAAGCGTTTTCGCGGAAATCCTCATTTCGTGCCCGATATATAGGTGTAAACGGTTTCGCGCAAAAAGAGAAAGCCGGATATTACGCCGCGGGAATCGCTAAAAAGGCTACAGTTCACAGTCCGCGGCACAGTTTCGCGACCCATTCGCTTATGAGCGGAGTGAACATATGCGAGATACAGGAGCTGCTCGGCCACAAGAATCCCGAGACGACGATGATCCACACGCATGTGGTGAGGGATTTGTCGGCGACTCTGGAATCTCCGTTGGACATGTTGTAATTATAGAGAATTCCGATTCCGGTAAAAAATCTCGAAAAAAAATGCGATTTTCTTCAAAAAACCACTTGACTTTCTCTTTTCAACCCGCAAGTTAGTTAATGTTCACTAACAATGGACGGTTGAATTTGCGTTTGGAGTCCGGTTATGGCGATAAGTCGGGAATTTTGGAGTCGCTGGAATGAATTTGACGGAAAGACAGAGTGAGATAGTCGAGACGGCACTGGGGCTCATAGCCGATCACGGCATTCAAAAGCTGACGATAAAAAACATCGCCGAGGGCATTGGCGTGACCGAGCCGGCCATATATCGTCATTTCGAGGGAAAATCGTCAATACTCTCGAGTATTCTTGATTCATTCGAAGAGATTTCCGAGTGTGTCCTGGACTCTGAAGACGTGTTGAAAACGTCGGCTTTGGACGCGGTCGGGAATTTTTTGTTTGACAGGTACGAGCGTTTCTCCAACGACCCGAAGCTTGCGAAAGTGATGTTTTCCGAGGAGCTTTTTATTGGAGACGCTGAACTTTCGGCCAGGATGTTGAAGATAATGCATTCGCACAAGGAGCGCATGCACAAGGTGATAGAGCGGGGACAGGAGAACGGCGATATTCGCGGAGATGTGGATTCCCTTTCCATTTTCCGCACGATTTTCGGAGCGATGCGGCTTTTGGTCAAGCAATGGTGTTTGAGCGGATGCGCGTTTGATTTGAAGGAGGAGGGTAAAAAGTTGTGGAACGGGCAAATTCGGCTTTTGAAGTCTTGTTGTGAGGACCGGCGCCCTTGACGGGCGCGCGGAAACCGCGGATAGCCGGCTTGCTTCCGCGAATTGAAATTGAAGCGAATACGGCGGCGGGATGAACGCCAACAGAAAATGGAGGATGAATCATGAAAAGAAAAATCATCACGATTGATGAAAGCGAATGTGACGGATGCGGTCTCTGCATTCCGGATTGTCCCGAGGGAGCGTTGCGGATAATCGACGGCAAGGCCAGATTGATCAGCGACTTGTTCTGCGACGGGCTGGGCGCATGTATCGGCACCTGCCCGAAAGGGGCGATCTCGACGGAGGAGCGAGAGGCGGAGGAGTACGACGAGCGCCGCGTGATCCGCGAGAACATCATTCCAAAAGGCGAGAACACGATAAAAGCGCATTTGAAGCATCTGGTGGATCACAAAGAGACGGAGTTGCTCAAGCAGGCGCTCGAGGTTTTGCGTGGAAAGGGGATCGACGGCGACGCGCTGATGGACGTCGAAACGCGGCCGGCGCCTTCCGGAGGATGTGGTTGCGCGGGAACGACGGCGTGCTCAATTGAGCGGAACGACGAGCAGTGCGCTTGCGCCGCGGCGAACGCTCCACCTTCGCGTCTTGGACAATGGCCGGTCGAGATGCACCTCATCAGTCCGGACGCCGGATACTTCGAGGACTCCGATCTGCTGGTGGCGGCCGACTGTACGGCGTTCTCGTACGGAAATTTCCACGAGGAGTTCATCAAAGGACGCAGCGTGGTGGTATTCTGTCCGAAACTCGATGGTTCGAACGACGCTTACATCGAGAAAATGACCGCGCTGTTCAGCAGGAACAACATCAAATCCGTGACGATCGCCAGAATGGAGGTTCCTTGCTGCGGAGGCACGGAAATGGTTGTGCGCGAGGCGATGCGCAGAGCCGGAAAGGATATTCCGGTGGATGTGAAGGTGATAAGCATATCAGGAGAGATACGATGAACATTGATTCGGTGAACAAATTGGAATTCTCGAAGGCGCACAACTTGGCGCGACTTGTGGACTACGCTCCCGGAGCGGTGGTGAGTCGTGAGATTGTAAACAAAAGCGCGGGAACTCTGACAGTCTTCGCTTTTGATGCCGGACAGGGCATCAGCGAGCACTCGGCTCCATTCGACGCCATTGTGCAGGTTCTCGACGGCGAGTCGGACTGGACGATAGGTGGAGAAGAGGTGAAATGCTCGACCGGCGAATTGCTTATAATGCCGGCGAACATTCCGCACGCCGTCAAGGCGAACAAGGCTTTCAAGATGCTTTTGACGATGATAAAAGTCAAGGAGAATGGATGAGCGACCAGCTGACGGACGCCGTTGTCAAGGCGATGAAATCGTATTTCGGTCTCGACAAGCGCCGAATCAAACATGCGTTGTCCGTGTTGAAATACGCATGCGAGATTCGCAACTCGGAAAAAGGCGACGCCGTGGTTGTCGATTGCGCCGCCGTTCTGCATGACATAGGCATACACGAAGCCGAGCGAAAGCACGGTTCGTCGGCCGGAAATTTTCAGGAACTTGAGGGACCGCCGATAGCCAGGCGAATCCTCGCGGAAATCGCGGAAAGCGGTATTGATGACCTTTCCCGAGAGCGGATCGACCATATTCTCGCGATTATCGCGAATCATCACTCAGCTAAAGAGATAGACACATTGGAGTTCAGAATCGTCTGGGACGCGGATTGGCTGGTCAACATTCCGGAGGAATACGATTTGAACGACAAGAAGAAAATCGAGAAATTGACGGCGGCGGTCTTCAAAACCGAAACGGGACGAGGAATCGCCGGAAAGATATTTGTTAACGCTCACTCGAAAAAAAGGAGAGGAGTTATGAGCATGTTTTGTTTTCAATGTCAAGAGGCGTGCAAGAACACTGGTTGCACGGTAGCCGGAATGTGTGGTAAAAAAGAGGACACCGCGCAGCTTCAGGATCTGCTGATCTACGCGGTCAAAGGATTGGCGGTGGTCGCCGCCGACGCGAATCTCGCGGACGACAAGGAGATCGGTCGGCTTATTTGCGAGTCGCTGTTCGTCACGATAACGAACTCCAATTACGACAACGCCGCGATAAGCGGGAAAATCAAAGAGGTTCTCGCCAAACGCGATGCGGTGAAAACGGCTAACGCGATGTCCGCGAATCTCGCGGATTGCGCGACTTGGAGCGGCGACGACGCGAGTTTCGCGGATAAAGCTAAGAGCGTTGGAGTGCTTGCCACCGAAAACGAGGATGTGAGATCCCTCAGGGAGTTGCTCACATGCGGGTTGAAGGGAATTGCCGCCTACGCCGATCACGCTCGCGTACTCGGGAAGGAGGATGCTTCGATCTACGTCAATATGGTGGAGGCGCTCGTTTCGACGACGAAAGACTTGAGCGTCGACGAGATGGTTGGTCTCGTTTTGAAAGCCGGAGAGACAGCCGTTACGACGATGGCCGCTCTGGACTCCGCCAACACGGAAACCTACGGCAAACCGGAAATAACCGAAGTCAACATCGGCGTCGGAAAGAATCCCGGCATACTGATTTCCGGACACGACCTGAAGGACATGGCGATGCTTTTGGAGCAGACGCGAGGTACCGGCGTCGATGTTTACACACATTCCGAAATGCTTCCCTGCCACTACTATCCTGCATTCAAGAAGTACGACAATCTGGTCGGCAACTACGGGAACGCCTGGTGGAAGCAGAAGGACGAGTTCGCGTCTTTCAACGGTCCGATTCTAATGACGACCAACTGCATCACTCCGGTTCAAGACTCCTACAAAGACCGTTTTTTCACGACGGGTAATTCGGGATGGCCGGGCGCCAGGCACATCGATGCCGGCGAGAACGGCGAGAAGGACTTTTCGGAAATAATCGAATTGGCGAAAAAATGCCAGCCTCCGACTGAAATCGAGACAGGCCAGATCGTCGGCGGATTCGCCCACGACCAGGTGCTGGCGTTGGCCGACAAAATCGTCGAGGCGGTTGTCGCGGGCGACATCAAACGCTTCGTCGTGATGGCCGGTTGCGACGGAAGGCATAAAAATCGCGATTATTTCACGAAAGTGGCGGAACAACTGCCGAAAGACGCTGTCATACTAACTGCGGGGTGTGCCAAGTACCGCTACAACAAGTTGGACTTGGGCGATATTGGCGGCATCCCGAGAGTTCTCGACGCGGGACAGTGCAACGACTGCTATTCGCTGGCCGTCATAGCGTTGAAGTTGAAGGAGGTTTTCGAGCTCGACGACATCAACGAGCTTCCTCTTTCGTTCGACATAGCCTGGTACGAGCAGAAGGCCGTGGCGGTGTTGCTGGCGTTGTTGCATCTTGGAATCAAAGGCATCAGGCTCGGTCCGACGCTTCCGGCGTTCGTATCGCCTAACGTGCTCAAGGTGTTGGTTGAAAACTTCGATATCAAACCAACCGGAGACGTCGCCGAGGATGTGGCGGCGATAATGGAAGGCAAATGAGGATTTCCGCGGGTCCCGCCGGAACAATGTTCAGTGGTGGGACTTT
>JAADHT010000265.1 GCA_013151705.1 Kiritimatiellota bacterium
CTTGTTCTGGGTGTCGGTAGCGCCAACAGGAGGAGGCGCTTCCGCAGCGTTCGTCGAGTTCGGTGTTGACACCGCGTCATTGGAGGCGGACGACTGGCTGTCGCCGACCTCCGATTCGCCGGAGGAATTTTGAAACAGTTGAACATTTTCCGAGCGAGATCGCCTGTTGGAATCCGACAACGTCACCGCCAATATGAGAAACGCGCAGACCGCGATTCCGGCAAGCGCTAATAGTAGACTCCGTCTCGGGAATGGATTCTTCCAGTCTCCGCGAGTATCGCGGCAGGCGCCCTCCATCGATCCTGTTATCGCATCTATCTCCAACAACAGCTCGTCCCACGAGGAGTGACGCTCCCCGGGTTTTTTAGCCATCATCTTTTTAATCAACAAGCTGGTCGCCTCTGACACGGCCGGATTGAGTACGCGGCAGTCGGGAGGAGCCTCCTGGAGATGTTTGGCGAGTATTTCCATCGGCGCCTCCGCTGGAAATGGAATTGAACCTGTCAGGCAGTGGTACAAAGTGGCGCCAAGAGAGTAGATGTCGGATCGGAAATCCAATGAGCGCCCCATCGCCTGGTCCGGGCTGATGTAGTTCGGAGTTCCTAAAATGCTGCCCGTCATTGTAAGCGACGCGTCGTCGCCGAGTAGCTTTGATATGCCCATGTCCATCAAATGAGCGGTGCCGGCGGACGAGATCATTATATTGTCCGGTTTGATGTCTCGGTGGATCATTTTAAATTTCGTCCAAGCGTATTTGAGGGCCTCTCCCATCTCCCTCACGATTTTCAGAGCGACCGCCTCGTCAAGAGTTCTCTCATGGAGAATATCGCCGAGAGATCTGCCTTCCACGTAGGAAACCGCCAAATATAAAATGGAGTCTTTGGAACCGGCTCCATAGGCCATCACGATGTTTGGATGAGTCAGTTTTCCGGCGATTTGAACTTCCTTCACAAACCGCTTGACGAACTCGCCGTCCTCGGAAAGTGATGGGGAAAGTATTTTCAAGGCGATATTTCTCAACAGCGACTGCTGTCTAGCAAGCCACACCTCGCCCATGCCGCCTTTGCCAAGAAGTTTTTCAAGTTTGAAATCCCCGATTATGGAGCCTTCGGAAAGACCGGAAGCCGGAGCGGTGTTCATTGTCCCGCAATCTGGACATTCCACCAAAGTTCCGGCTTCCGTCAACTCCACACTCAAGGTGGCTTCGCAGGATTCGCATTGAAACTCTATATTGTTCATAATCAACAACTCCACTGCGAACCAACCGACGAATCATATGATCTATTCGCCACTCCACCAATTCGAAAGTCCGCTCCAAACGCTTTTTTTACGCGCTTTCTCTTTTTGTTTTTGCGCTTTCGCCTCGTCGAACGAGATTTGCCCGTCTCCGTCGGTGTCGGCGGATTGCATTCGTTTCGAGCCTATTCCTCCTTTCTCCAGCTTTGTCTTACTGGCTGCGGAAAGCTCGTCGGAATCCAAAACTCCGTCCCCGTTGACATCTGCGTTGTCGAATCTTTTCTTCGTGTAGGCTTTGTCGTCATAGTACTTGCCCAAGCTCTTCTTGGGATGCTTGGCGATGGCTTTCGCCGCCGCCGGATGTTTGACCGCGAACTTCGCGGCCTTCGGATGCCTGACGGCTGCCTTAGCCGCTTTTCGACGCCGATTTATTTTTCTCGCGGCTTTCGGATGTTTCACGGCCGCTTTGGCCGCTTTCGGATGCTTAACCGCGAATTTCGCGGCCTTCTTATGTCTCCTGACTTTTCTGACGGCTTTCCTGGAATGGTTCCTAACCCTTCCGCCTTTTCTTCCGCAAACACCTTCGTATCCCAGTGAAAAAACCAGGATCCCAACTAATATCATCATTAAACGTCTCATTTTCAATCTCCTTTTTTCATCATACTCATTTTTTTCGCGTCAAACACAACGACATCTCTTCATTCTCTCTTAATTCATTCCGGCATCACCTCCTTTTCATCACTTATTCAAATCTCCAATTCTTGTTACTCCGTCCCCTCCTTTCGTAAAGAACTACACGGAGCAATTGGTAAATCTTACAGTCGCATGCTATTTTCTCCATATGTTTATTAGAAAGTCTTCGTTGAGCAAGGAAAGCGTTCCGAAGGGATGGGCGACTTGGATGCGTGCAAAACCAGATTGACATTGCTCGAGAAGCTGCGCGACAGCCACGACGACGACGCTTGGAGCGATTTCGCCTACTACTATCGAGGGTATATCTACAATATCGCCAGGCGTATGGGCTTGTCGCACGCGGATGCCGACGACGTGGTTCAAGACGTTCTCATAAAAAGCTGGAAAAAACTTCCTGAATTCCGTTATGAGTCCTCTAAAGGGCGCTTCAGAGGCTGGCTTTGTCAAGTCACGGGAAACGCGGTGAAAAACCGTCATAGGGCTCAACGCTCTTCCGTCGTCGAATTCGAGAACAATCCGGCGGCGTTGAACGCTCAATCCATCCGTCCCGATATTGAGAGAATAGCCGACGATGAGTGGAACGAGTATCTTCCGAAACTCGCTTGGAAAAACGTCGCCGATCATTTCGGCGAGAGTGTCCACAAGGTATGCGAAGCCTTGGAAAACGGTTTGTCGCCAGCCGACGTGGCCAAAAAATTAGACATAAGCGAAAGTAGTGTGTACGTCTATCGAAAACGTATCCGGGATGCGATGCGGAAAGAGATGACACGTCTCGAACGCGAATTGGGATGAACTTCAAACAAGGACAACTTCAACCAGCGCCGAAAGGAATTCGGAATGAATAATTCATTCACAATTCGTTTGAAAGTCGAAATCAACGGTATCGAGCTGTTCGAACGCGAATTGCGCGAGCCGGACGCGGTGGTTATCGGCAGAGCCCAGGACTGCGGTATCGTGATCGGTTCGAAAGAGGCCGGACTCTCGCGGCACCACTGTATTCTGGACATCAATCCGCCGATACTCACAGTCGAAGATCTTGGCAGCACGAACGGCACCATACTCAACGGAGCCGATATCAGCGATTCTCCCGTTCCCACTCCATTGCGTTCGGAAGACCAGCTGATTCTCGCCAACGCTTCGATCAGTGTTGAAACGATCGGGTTCGACCCCGCTCCGTCCACCGCGCGTCGGCCAGAACCCACATCAACGCGCGGGCAACCCGCCTCGGCGCCGCCAGATGAAATCAAGGAATACCGAATACTCAAACGTATAGGAGCTGGTTCAGGTGGCGAGGTTTATTTGGCGACAGCTCCCGGCACCGGCGAGAAGGTGGCGTTGAAAACAATGACGCCGGAACTGGAAATCGACGTGGAGCACAAAGCCAGGTTCATCCGCGAATCCGACACGATGAGGGAACTGGCGCATCCGAACATTGTGCGAATGATTGACGCCGGATATGCCGCGGGCATGTTTTTCATAGCGATGGAATACTGCGACGGCGGCGATCTCGACTCGGTTTTGAATCATTACGGTGGCAGTCTGCGAATAGACAAGGCGACGACCATCATACTGGATGTTCTGGCCGCGCTGGAATATCTTCACACTCGGAAAATCCCAAACGACAGCGGCCGCGAAGTTCGCGGAATCGTGCACCGCGACATCAAACCAGCAAACATTCTGTTGCGGAAAACTAAAGACGGCAATGTGGTGAAACTCGGAGATTTCGGGTTAGCGAAAGCCATGGTGGACGCCGGAGTCAGGGGAATAACGCGAACCGGATGCGCAGGAGGAACGATGGCCTTCGCCTGTCGTCAGCAGATATTGAACTACAAACATGCCCGTCCCGAGGTCGATGTGTGGAGCTGCGCCGCTGTTTTCTATTATCTATTGACCGGATCGCCGTCACGGGATATGGGAAGCGTGAAAAATCCTATGGCAGCCGTTTTGGAGACGAAACCGATCCCATTGGCTCGACGATTGCCCGAAGCGCCCCCAACGCTCACAGCGCTCCTGGATTCGGCGCTGGACGACAGCTCCGAATTGAGGTTCAAAAGCGCCGCGGAATTCGCGGATGCCCTCAAGAACCTCGCGCTTGTCTGACAACCAACGACACAAGAGCCGTTTCATTTTATTAACCCGACAATTAAATATTTGACATTATTTAATTCGTCTGAGACAAGACGGCATGTCAAATATATTTATGTGGGCTTAATAATGTAAATGGAGCCAATTGCAAAAGTCTGAGCGAACCGTGTCGCGAACGCATGATGCGCGTCATCCGCGGAAACTTTTGATTAACCTCGGCAAAGCCTGTTAAGTTCATTCAAATTCGGTGTTGAACGTTCGGTTTAAAACCATGCGGCTACCGACCAGTCTCCAATTTTTCTCAACAACTTTTTCAAACAGTCTTGACAAACTACAGTGTCGGCATCACATTGTTTGGCGCTTTCATAAGGGATTTGGAAGAAACGACCGTGTTTTTCAGCTTCATTGCAACAATGGTTATATTGCCGAGCGGATTGGAAAAAACTAATGGACATAGAAAAACTCACAACGCCATTGAACGACGAAGTTCCGGGAGGGGAGGATCTGTCCTACGCCCCCGCTTATTTGGAGTTGGAGGGGTTGATCTACACTAATCCGGAATCTGGAGATGACAATTCCAATGAACCGGATTGGCGTGTGGTGCGCGATAAGAGCTTGGAGCTTTTTGAACGTTCCCGCGACCTACGCGTCGCTACGTATCTCGCGCTTTCCGAACTTGAGCTGAATGGTCTCAAAGGTCTCCGAGACGGAATAAAGGTCATATGTTCGCTGATATGCGGCATGTGGGACAATGTCCATCCCCAACTGGATCCGGATGACGACAACGATCCGATGGAGCGTTTGAATATCCTCAGTTCACTTTCCCCGGACGCCGCGAGTTATCAGGATTCAATGATGTTCGTGCAGCGCTTGCGCAGCGCCGTGTTATGCGACGCCCCCCAGCTCGGAAAATTTTCGCATCGTGATATTATGATAGCAACCGGCGAGTTGGAGCCGCTTGACGCTTCCGAGCATGTCGATTCCAATTTGTTGCGAGCGGCGTTCATGGACACGCCAATAGACTTGTTGAATGAGAATTCCGCGGCGGTCAACGAGATGCTTGACGCCTTGGTTGAGATCAGTGATTTTCTGACGTCCAAGCTTGGAGCCGGGAATTCAATTAGTTTCCTCAGGCTGGAAGATGAGTTGAAATCCATAAAAAAGTGGTTGAACGAATATCTCTCGCAACGTGGTGGTGGAGATGTGGAGGATGAAACCGTGAATAATACAGAATCCGCGGAAGAAGGTGGAGGCGAAGTGAGTTCTGTTGCCGGGGACTCTTCCGTCATGCGTCCCGTTGCTCCCGTGTCAGCTATCGATAGCGTGGACACCGTGAGTTCGCGTGCGGACATTCTTAGGGCGTTGGATAAAATTTGCGAGTATTACGACAGGAACGAACCAGCGAGTCCGGTCCCTTTGATTCTCAGACGCGCTCAGAAACTGGTTACAATGTCGTTTTATGAGATATTGGAGGACATCGCCCCCGACTCGATCGGTCAGGCCGAACAGGTTTTAGGAGCGAGATTGCAGGGAGTGTCGGAACAGAAGGATGGCGAGAGCGAAGAAGAGGAGGATAGTTAGACCCTGCTTGAAAAGCTTGCCCGCCTCGGGCGGGTTTACCCGCGCGCATGCGCAAACCCAAACACTGTTTCGAGCGCCAAATATCGAAATACGAGTTTTGTTCTTGTTTCTACGGGAATGTGGGTTAAAATAAGAGATGGTTGAAAAAGTTTGACTGATCGTGTAGCGATTATCGTTGTATCCACAACGAATCGCGCAAATAAAAAAAGGAGTTGCGCCATGCCTGAAAGCGGACAGAAATTCATTGCGAAGAATCGTGCGCCCAGAGTGCAGATTGAGTATGATGTGGAGCTTTACGGAGCTGAGAAGAAAATAAATCTTCCATTTGTCATGGGAGTCATGGCTGATTTGTCCGGGAAACCGGAGGATCCTCTGGCGCCGGTCGCCGACAGAAAATTTCTTGAAGTCGACGTGGATAATTTTGATGACAGAATGAAAAGCATCAAGCCACGGACGGCGTTCACTGTTCCGAACACATTGACCGGCGAAGGGAATCTAGCTGTTGATCTCACGTTCGAGGACATGGATGATTTCTCGCCGGACAAGGTGGCCGAACGCGTCGACGGTTTGAAAGAGCTGTTGCGGGCGAGAAAAGAGTTGTCCAACCTGTTGTCGTATATGGATGGTAAAACCGGAGCGGAGGAGTTGATGGGCAAAGTCCTATCGGATCCCGCTCTTATGAAGTCTCTTTCCGAGCAAGCGAAGAAGGATGACGACGCGAGTGGAGGTGATGACAATGCCTAAAGAACTAAAACAAGAAGCGCGGGCTGCCGAAGGAGCGGTGCAGGAATCCAGCGATTTTGAAGCGTTGCTCCAGCATGAATTCAAGCCGAAATCAGCCGAAGCCAACCAAGCGGTTCAAAATGCCGTGAAAACTCTTGCCGCCCAGGCGCTGGAGAAAGCCAATTTGGTTTCCGACGACGCGATTAAATCGATAGAGTCGATAATTTCCGAGATAGACAAGAAGCTCAGCGAGCAGGTGAACGCGATAATCCATCACGCTGATTTCCAAAAACTCGAGAGCGCTTGGCGTGGATTGCATTATCTCGTCAACAACACGCAGACTGACGAGACGCTGAAAATCCGCGTTTTGAACGTCTCCAAAAAAGAACTAGGTAAAACCCTTAAGAAATACAAGGGGACTTCCTGGGATCAGAGTCCAATTTTCAAAAAATTCTATGAGGATGAGTATGGAACGCCGGGAGGAGAACCATACGGCACGATTGTCGGTGATTACTATTTCAATCACACGGCGCCGGATATGGAGATTTTAAAGGGAATGTCGCAGATCTGCGCGGCGGCCCATGCCCCGTTCGTCGCCGCTTCGGATCCAAGCATCATGAATATGGATTCATGGCAGGAACTCGCCAATCCACGTGATTTGACGAAAATCTTCACCACCCCTGAATATGCCGCTTGGCGGAGCTTCAGGGATTCCGACGACAGTAGATACGTGGCGCTCACCATGCCGAGAGTGCTGGCGCGTCTGCCCTATGGTCCCGACACGGAACCGGTCGATGGATTCGATTTCGAAGAGGAGACGGCGGATGGCGATTCCACGAAATACTCTTGGATGAACTCCGCTTACGCTATGGGCGTGAACATCAACAGATCTTTCAAGGATTACGGTTGGTGCGCCAGGATTCGTGGCGTGGAGAGTGGCGGCATGGTCGAAGGCCTGCCATCCCACACATTCCCGACCGACGATGGTGGAATCGCGATGAAGTGCCCGACGGAAATCGCCATCACGGACCGTCGAGAGTCCGAGTTGTCCAAAAACGGTTTCCTTTCGCTTTGCCATTGGAAGAATACGGACTATGCCGTGTTCATCGGTGGACAGACGGTCAACAAACCAGCGGAATACGACGACCCGGACGCTACCGCCAACGCCAATCTTTCCGCGAGACTGCCGTATATATTCGCAGCGTCGAGATTCGCTCATTATCTGAAGTGCATCGTCAGAGACAAAATCGGATCCTTCAAAGAGCGTGCTGACATGCAGCAGTGGCTGTCGGATTGGATATCGAACTACGTGACTAGCGACCCCACCGCTTCTGAGGAGACGAAGGCGAAATATCCTTTGTCGAGCGCCGAGGTTACCGTGGAGGATGTCGAGGGCAATCCCGGCTACTACAGCGCGAAGTTCTATCTCAGGCCTCACTTCCAGCTGGAAGGGTTGTCCGCGTCGCTGCGTTTGGTCACGAAGCTGCCGAGCGAACGGAAAGCGTAGGAGGAGTTTGGAATGCTTCCAACTTCCACAATTACTGGTTTGACGGCCACGGGAGACGTGGTCGTCGGCCCGGGTGCGATAAACTGCATCTGCAATGGGATGCCTGTCGCCACATTGGCCAGCGTCGTGGCGGGACCTGTTTGCGTCGGAGTCATTACAATGACTACCGCCCTAAATAGTTTGCGTGACGGATTGCCGGTAGCGACGCTCACCTCGTCGGTCACCGGACTCAATCCGGAAACAGGCATTCCCGTGGAGACTGTCGTGGTTGAAACCCTTGGCATCAATATTCTTGATTAATTTCCAACGGGGTTATGATTAAGATCTTTTTGCGGGAGGTAAACCTGGGAAAGTGGAACAATTTGATTTAATCGATGTCTTATTATTGTAACGAGGTTTTGATCGAGTAATTATTATTCGTGTTTGGTCACAGCGGTTTTATCTTGGCCGCTGATGTTTGTAATAAAGCAACAGGTTTCTATCGAGAAACCCCAAAAAAAGGAGTCGGAACATGGCACTAGACGCATTCATCCAAATTGAGGGAATAGAAGGGGAGTCCACGGACGACAAGCACAAGAACTGGATCGAGGTTGACTCCTACTGTCTCGGAGCCAAGCAGGCGAGTTCTGGAAAAGTCAGCACCGGAGGCTCTATGACTGCGAGCAGAACGGAATTGAAACCGTTTACCTTCACGCATGTGATAGACAAAGCCACGCCAAAGCTTCAAGAAGCCTGCACGAAAGGATCTAATCTGAAAAAGGTAACGTTCGAGGTGTGTCGCGCGAGCGCTGGCGGTCAGACCGTGTTTTTCCAAGTTACGATGATCAACGTGACTTTGATCCGCGCGGAGTTGGCTGGCACTCCCAACGCCGATCCCGTGGGAGATTCCATATTGCCATCCGGCACGGAATTACCGACTGAGGAGATAGAGTTGCTTCCCATGAAGATTACTTGGAAGTATACCGAGACCAAGAAAGATGGAGCGAAGGGTGGGTCAATTGAGGCGAATTGGGATCAGAGCCTGAATAAAGGCGCTTGATTTTAGTTTTGATCGTATGGATCTTGATTTTTTGTTACAGTTCAGGTCAAAACGCGGTTTTGCTTCAGAGTCCCGTCGTTGTCGCCATCGTAATCGTCATCGCAATCGATTACGACAACGATTTCGATAGCGATTGCGAAACGAATTGCGAAACGAGGCTAAAAACGGTGCTGAGTAGTAACGATTTTTTTCAATGATTCTACGAATCAAACTAATGATCCAGCATCAGGGTTTTGTTGAAAAAACTGGTGCTGGATTGTTTTTTGTGGTTTTGAATATTGAACGTCCCGCATTCGACGGAACGTGGGAATGAATGACTTAATAGTTCCTGACGGACTAAGTCCATAACTTCAAAACAGGGGCGAATTATGGAATATGAGGATCTTATCAGACAGGGAGAGCTTTCCTCCGCTTTGAGCGAGCTTCAACAGGCTATCAGAAAAAAACCGGCCGATAGCAGCTTGCGGGTGCTTTTTTTTCAATTGTTGGTTGTTATGGGGGATTGGGACAGAGCTTCCACGCAGCTCGCGGTCGCTGGAGATATGTCTGGCGAGTTGAAGCTGTTGTCATCTCTTTACAGTCAGGCTATTTTGTGCGAAAAAGTTCGTTTGGAGGTGTTTTCCGGCAAACGCACTCCAATTATTTTCGGTGAGCCGGAGGAGTGGATGGCTTCAATGATTCAAGCCTTGGCCATGGCCGCCGATGGAAATCACTCGGCGGCAGCCGAACTATCTCAAAAGGCGTTGGAAAACGCGCCAACCACATCGGGATCGCTGGATGGAACCAAATTCGACTGGATTATGGATATGGACAGTCGTCTTGGTCCGTTGTTGGAAGTGGTGATGAACGGAGCTTACTATTGGATCTCTTTTAGCAACGTAAAGAAGATGATCATCACGGAACCTTCGCACCTCGTGGATTTCGTCTGGGTGTCGGTTGCGCTGACGCTCGCCAATGGAACCGCGATGAGCGGACTCGTTCCCGTCAGGTATTCGGGAACCTTGGAGTCCAATGATCATAATCTGTTGATGTCGCGTAAAACGGATTGGCGCGAGCCGATTCCCGGCTACTACAATGGATTGGGGCAGAGAATGTTCGCGACGAATGTGTCCGAGACCGCGTTGCTTGATGTCAGAGAACTTGAATTGGATTAACGCATGAGAAAACTAGAGAACATGAGCATGGTGATGCCTTGTTTGTTGGATCGTCTAGTTGATGACCAACCTCATGTTCGTTCAGGTGAGAACAAGGATATTTTCACCGCTAGATATTTGAAGAGCGCCATTCTCAGAGATTTGATTTGGTTGCTGAATTCAAAGTCTAAAACTTCCACTGGAGAGTTCTCAAAATTTCCTGAAGTGGGGTCCTCCGTTTTAAATTTCGGGATTGACGACCTCTGCGGTTTTTCCTACGAAGGCACCGATCTCAAGGTGTTGGAGCAAACTATAAAAGATTCCATCATTCAATTCGAGCCTCGTTTGGATCCTGAGACTTTGATCGTCAGGCTATTCCGTCCCAAAGACGGAAGCTCCATGTCGAGTTTCGAAGTTGAGATAAGCGGGACAATCATCGCGACGCCCATGCCGGAGGAGTTGATTATTCACTCAACGGTCGACGCGGAATCCGGACGTTTTGAATTGTGGGACAAGTAATCCAAAAGGAGCTGTCGCGCAATAGGTTTATGCGCCTCGAGCGCGCGGATAAAGCTTTTCGATTTCTTCTCCGGAGGGAAACGAACGTCGAACATTCAACCAGCCATAGGCGCGCAAATCGGAATTCAAGCCTCTTCGCGGAAGATGTGGACGCGTAACTATTTTTAACTGGTCGCGATGCGACCCGCTGGAAAGGATATAACGATTTGGATTCGAAATTTTTAAATTATTACAACGAGGAATTAGGGCATTTGAGAGGGAGCGGAGGCGAGTTCGCCGACGAATTTCCCAAAATCGCCGGCAGACTCGGCCTTGATTCCTTTAATTGCGCCGACCCTTACGTTGAACGGTTGTTGGAGGGGTTCGCTTTTCTAGCGGCTCGGGTTAGAATGAAATTGGATGATGGTTTTCCGCGTCTGGCGGAGTCCATACTCGACACTGTTTTTCCCGGGGCGTTGTCTCCTATCCCCGCCATGACGATCACTCGGTTCATTCCAGACTTCACTTCCGCTTCTTTGGCGCAAGGAGTCGAGATTCCCAGGCGCACTCAGTTGCAATCGCCTATCTTCGAGGGAATGAAGAGTTCCTGCGAATTCACTACGGCGCATCCCGTCACTTTGTGGCCTCTTGAACTTGTCGAAGCGAAATATCTGACAAGGGACATCAAAACGTATGTCCCTGAGATCGACAATGCCTCCGCCGGTATTTATCTCAAGCTCCGCTGCACCGCGAAAACACTCTCGATGCTTGCCGTTGACTCATTACCGATATTTCTCCACGCCACCGACGGTTTGAGCTTTACGCTTTTAGAGCAGTTGTCGGTTGACCGCATGGCTATTTCGGTGAGAACGAAAAACAGCGAGACCGTACTGGAACCCGATAATATCTCGTTTCCGGCGTTGGACAGCGAAAATTCCCTGATGATCAAGCATAAGCGTCAATTTTCAGGGTTGAGAATGCTTACGGAGTACTTCACTTTCCCTGAACGGTTTCTATTTTTTGAAATAAATGGGCTGAAAAGTTGTATTGAGAAAGCTGAAGGACAGGATTTGGAGATTGTGATTCTTCTTAAACGCAGAATTGACAATCTCTCCAATAGAGTGGACGTGAACAATTTCGTTCTATATTGCTCCCCGGTTGTGAATTTGTTCAACAAGCGCGTCGACCGGATCAACTACGACTTGTCGAAGCGCGAGCATCATTTGGTCAAGGATAGGACGCGGCCACAGGATTATGAGATTCATTCGGTCGAAGGCGGCGAGGTGTACGACGCCGACAATCGAGAACTATTCAAAGTGCACCAGTTCTACTACTCCTCGGATCGCGACCCGATTGAAGTGGGCAACTACTTCTCGGTCGCCAGACGTCCCAGGATCATGTCCAAAAATAAATTGCCGCGCAGCTCCTATATTGGTAGCGAGGTTTTTCTTTCTTTTACGGGAAAGGAGTTCGTGGAGAAGGCGGATGAGATTTATCAGATCGGATTGAACGTTATTTGCACAAACCGCGATTTGCCATTGCTCGTTCCATTTGGAAAAGGTCAGACGGACTTCTCGTGCGAGGGTGATTTTTCCATTGATTCGACGCGGGTTCTCATGTCTCCGACTTTTCCCGTGCCAGCTCCCTCAAACACTGATTTGCCTTGGCGAGCGGTAAATCACCTGCGCTTGAACTACCTCTCTTTGTGTCAGACGCGGGACGGTAGCCCCACCGAGGCTTTGCGGAGTATTCTCGAACTCTATTGCCGCAAGGAAAACGATTCAGCGAGCCTTCAAGAGATTGAAGGTATAATCGGAATAACCACTCGGCACGTCACGCGGCGTATGGGAAAAGGCGGCGCCGCGGCGTTTGTTCGTGGAATAGAGGCCACAATAACGTTCGACGAGCATTCGTTCGCCGGTGCCGGCTGCTATCTTTTATGCAATGTCATGCATTACTATTTGTCGCAATACGTTTCGATCAACTCTTTCGTCGAAACGGTAATGCGCACTAAACAACGTTCGGAAGTGTTCAGATGGAAACCACAAACAGGAAACACGCCGATTATCTGATACGGCGGCTATGCAGAGAGGCTACGGACTACGACTTTTTTCAAGCGGTCCGCCTTCTCGAGCAGGCGCATGGCGACAAACCGCGCGTAGGGCGTAGTTTGAGGGTTTCGGACGATCTGTTGCGTTTTGGTCAAACACCAACATTGGAGTTCGCTCCATCGACTATATCGGCTTTTGTGGCTGGAACGCATAAGCCCGCGCCAACGATGTTCGTCTATTTTCTCGGGTTGCTGGGGCCCAACGGGGCGCTTCCGCTTTTTTTAACGGAATTTGTGCGCAATCGGGAACGCAACAACAGCGATTCCACTCAAAATCGGTTTCTGGACATATTCAACAACCGAATAATCGCTCTTTTCTACCGCGCTTGGGCGCTTAACAGTCAAGCCGTCAGTTACGACAGGCCCGAGGACGATTGGGTTAGCCTGGCGATCAGTTGTATCGCGGGGTATGGTGATGAGACTTTAAAGCACAGGGATTCCGTGCCTGACGCGGCGAAATCTTTTTTTAGCGGTTTGATGGCCACCCAGTCGGTAAGCGAGGAAGGATTGACGTCGATTCTTTCGGGATTTTTCCAGATTCCCGTCAAGGTGTCGTCATTCACCCCGCGGTGGTTGAGAGTCTCGAGCGAGTATTTTTGCCGATTGGGCGCTCCAAGCAATGAGTTTGGCGGAGTTGTTTTTCAGCGATCCGCGAGAACCGCGGAAAACGAAAATTCCGAATTGGGAGGGACGGCCATGTTAGGCAAGTCGTACCGGGACCGCACTCAACGATTCACAATCCATTTGGGCCCGTTGGATTTCGACGATTTCGAACGGTTGCTGCCTGGCGCGAAGTCATTCACCAGGCTGATGGACTGGGTTAGGAATTATCTGACGGATCCATTGTGTTGGGATATCCGTTTCACGCTCAAGGCGGACGCCGTCCCGAAAACCAGGCTTGGCGGTTACGGGAGATTGGGGTATTCCACTTGGTTGAAAGCCATTTCGTTCGAAAACGACGCGGAGTATCCGCGCTTGGATTCCGAAAGTAAATATCTAACGCGAATGTGCCGCAAGGCTGGATGAAAACAAAAAACTTGACGATTACATAAAAAGGAATTGAACTATGGAGATCAAACGCACCGCGTTATTTGGAAAGCTTGACAGCGTCGCGTACAAGTCCGTGGAGAGCGCGACTGTTTTTTGCAAGGTGAGAGGCAATCCGTACGTTGAATTGATTCACTGGATATATCAGATAATTCAGATTGGAGATTCTGACGTTCAGCACATTCTCAAACATTTTCAAATAGACGCGTCGCGGCTTTCAGCCGATATGACCGCATCGCTCGACAGGTTGCCGAGAGGGGCTTCCGCCATTTCAGACTTTTCGAATCATCTTGAGATAGCGATCAAAGAGGGGTGGATGTATTCCAGCATCCTTTTCAACGCCATGTCCATCCGTACCGGACACTTGATGATAGGAATTAAAAAATCACGCGATCTAGCCAACGTGCTACACGGGATGAGCAGGGAGTTCGAGAAAATTTCCGCCGACGAGCTTTTGGATGATTTTTTGAACATCGTCGCTGATTCGCCAGAGGCCGCGTCGGCGCCGTCGGACAGTTTCACTCAAACCGGAGACACGCTTCCAGGAGAGGCGAGCGACGCTCTTTCTCCAGCCCTGATGGGAAAACAGGAGGCGCTGAAGCAATTCACCGTGGACATGACGGAGAGAGCCGCTTCCGGCGAAATGGATCCTATAGTGGGACGCGATGATGAAATCCGCAAAATAATCGACGTTCTGATGCGTCGCCGTCAAAACAATCCGATTCTGACCGGAGAGGCGGGCGTGGGTAAAACCGCGGTTGTGGAAGGTTTCGCACAGAGAATCGCCGCTGGCGACGTTCCTCCGCCTCTGCGAGGAGTAAAGCTTCTATCTTTGGATATGGGGCTACTTCAGGCTGGCGCCAGTATGAAGGGGGAGTTCGAGAATCGGCTTAAGCAGATAATCGAGGAGGTGCAGTCGTCTCCCGATCCTATTATTCTTTTCATAGACGAGGCGCACACTCTTATCGGCGCCGGAGGAGCGGCGGGGCAAAACGACGCCGCCAATCTTCTTAAGCCGGCTCTCGCCCGAGGCACGTTGAGAACGGTCGCCGCCACCACGTGGGCTGAATACAAAAAGTATTTCGAGAAAGATCCCGCGCTGACAAGAAGATTTCAAAACATTCTTGTTGAGGAGCCGGGAGACGACAACGCCGTGAAGATGATGCGCAGCCTGGCATCCATGTTGGAAAAACACCATAAGGTGTTGGTGCTTGACGAGGCGCTTGAAGCCGCGGTCCATCTCTCTCGTCGTTATATTCCCGCGCGCCAGCTCCCCGACAAAGCGGTGAGCGTCCTCGACACGGCTTGCGCGAGAGTCGCGATAAGTCAAAACGCGGAGCCCGCCGAGGTGGAGGATTCCAGGCGTAGAATAGACTCTCTTAATATAGAGATGGAGATTATCGACCGAGAGGTGGAGGTTGGAATCGAACACGTAGAGAAGAAAAGGAAGCTGTCGGAAGCGCTGAAAAAAGAGACCAAACGCCACGAGGCGTTGAATTCCGATTGGATGGACGAGAAAAAGTTGGTCGACGATATACTGGAGCTTCGCGAAAAACTCAGAAGCGGCGATCACTTGATCGATGATGTGGATCAAAACGAGAAATCCGAGAGACCGGCGGATGAAAAAAATAAAAAGTCGTCCGAAAGTTCCGATGACGTTGAGAGCGCCGCCGCGCCGAAGAAATTGAGTAAGAAAGAACGCGAAAAAGCCTTGAAGAAGCTGTGCGAGCTACAGAAGAAACTTGAGAAAAAACAGGGAGAATCGCCTCTCATACTACCGAACGTGGACCAGCAGGCGGTAGCCGTCATTGTTGGCGAGTGGACCGGCATCCCGGTAGGGCGAATGGTTAAAAACGAGATTCAGTCGGTGCTGGGACTCGGGGATATAATGGGAAAACGCGTCATCGGGCAGTCCCTCGCGTTGGAGTCAATTTCCAAGCGTATTCAGACGGCGCGCGCGAGTCTAGCGGATCCGAACAAGCCTATCGCAGTGATGATGCTCGCAGGTCCGAGCGGCGTGGGAAAGACCGAGACCGCTCTGGCATTGGCGGAATCACTGTATGGCGGAGAGCAGAATCTGATAACGATAAATATGAGCGAGTTTCAGGAGGCGCATACCGTCTCCACGCTTAAAGGCGCGCCTCCGGGATACGTCGGCTACGGAGAGGGGGGCGTTCTTACGGAGGCCGTGAGGCGCAAACCGTACAGCGTTGTTTTGTTGGACGAGATAGAAAAGGCGCATCCCGACGTGCACGAGATATTTTTTCAAGTGTTCGACAAAGGGCGAATGGAGGATGGAGAGGGACGGCTCATCGACTTCCGCAACACGGTCATTCTGCTTACCACCAACGTCGGTAGCGATCTGATCATGAACATGTGCAAAGATCCGGAGTTGATGCCTGATCCCGATGGTATTTCAGACGCTATGCGGGAGCCGTTGTTGAAAACTTTTCCAGCCGCTCTTCTCGGGCGGATGGTAGTTATCCCGTATTATCCGTTGTCCACGGAGATGATGGGACGCATCATCGACTTGAAGATTGATATGATTCAATCACGCGTGGAGGAGCATTATCAGGCGAAATTCACGTACGACGACGCGGTCAAGGAACTTATCATCAAACGTTGCGACGAACTCGAGTCCGGCGCGAGAATCATCGACTCGATCATAACCAATACGTTGTTGCCGCGGATAAGCGGCGAGTTCCTGACGCGAACGATGAACGGCAAAGCGCTCGCGGAAGTCGCGATCTCCGTCGCTGATGATGATTTTAAATATACCTTCACTCCTTGAGCAGGGGGGCAGGATAGGCGGTTGCGGCGCCGAATGATTTTCTGATAAGTGTGTGGGAAGATGTTTTTACTATTTGAATTGTTTATAGTTTTCAACTATATCGGAGGTGAGTAATGGCTTCACAGAAAAACCGTCATATGGCTATCGTCATCGATCTTGGCGATAAAGGGAAATCCACCGGATCCGGAGAGGATGACGTTTTGTTGTTGCGCGGACTTCGCGGAACAAGCGGCATTTCCGATTCCTTCTCATACGAGCTGGAGCTTTTGAGTCATGATAATAATTTGGGAAACAGCCCGTTGCATAAAAACGCGACCATCGTCTTCAGAGACCAGGAGGGATCTCCCAAAAGATACATCAATGGAGAGATTTTTGAATTCGCCGTCTGCGGCATGGCGTTCATCCCGAGAGAGAACGTCGATGAGAGACTTTTCCTCTACAAGGCCCGCCTGGCTCCGGCTCTGGAGGAATTGAAACACAGTTGCAGAACAAAAATCCATACGGGAGAATCGGTTAAGGACATTGTCGACGGAGTGTTTTCCCAAGCCGCGACAACCAACTTCGGATATAGCAATCCATTGCCACAGAACTATTGCGATTCATCGAAGCTAAGCGCTAGTTATAAAAAACTCGCATGCTGCGTTCAGTACCAGGAATCGGATTTCGATTTCGTATCGAGATTAATGCAGTCCGAGGGAATTTCATACTATTTCACGCATCAACAAGGATCCCACACTATGGTGTTGATCGAGAAGAACTCGGATTTTCAGACCCATTCCAAAAACATCGACTACGATTACTCCAATATTAACGCCGGAGTCTATTCATTCACTCAAAATGAGCGACTCATACCGTATTCGACCGACACCTACCCGAAATCCAGGGATTTCAGCTACAGATTGATGGACAACTCCCACAACGGAGATTTGGGCGACGTTTCCGGAGACCCGAACGCAATCTACAACGTCTATGCGGATTCCGCTCGTTTTTTGGACAAGAAAGAGGAGATGGACGCTAGATTGACCTCTTTCAAACAGTTTTTGCGCGAAAGAAGCGTGGTGGAGAAATATGACTGGAGTGGAAATACTCACTGGATCGATGTTGATTCAGGAATGAAGTTCGTAATGAATAAATTTCCGGTTGGGGGCGCGCCTGGCGTGAATATTCTCGTCTGCCAGACCTCGACGACCTCCTCCTGTCGCTATGATCTGGATGGTCCGGGGATGCAACCAATCGAAGATTATGAAAATATTTTCGATATGCGCTTTCAGGCGATGGACTCGAACAAGACCTTCCGTCCAGCCATGAACACCTCGAAACCCAAAGTCTACGGTCTCCAGACTGGAATAATCATCACGAACACCGGAGACGCCAAGAACGTCACGGAATCTGATGAATTCGCGAGAGTGAAGGTGAAACCCCATTGGGGGGACTCGACCGCCACGAACGGAGACGAATTCTGTTGGGCGAGGGTAGCGCGGGATCGAGCGAACAACGGACACGGATTATTTTCTCTGCCGCGCGTCGGCGAGGAGGTGGTGGTCTCGTTCGTGAATGGCGACTTGGAGGAGCCGCTGGTAGTCGGCAGCGTTTACAACAGCCACTGCAAACCGCCGATGGCGATCTCATCCACCAGCAACAATCAACCTGATATGCTGTTGCGTTCAAGGCAGGTCAGCAAAAACAACACGTGGAATGAGAGCGACGCGGTCGTGGCGCAGAGCGCCCCGGTCGACGAAATCGACATGAGCGAGCTAAAAAAAGAAGACGAACGAAAGGGATACCACGAGATTTCGCTAAGCGACACTGAAGAAAGCGAGCGAGTCGGTCTCTACTCTAATGGCGAGATTCTCGCGCAGGCACCCGAGGATATCGTCGTCAAAGCCGGAAAAAAGATCATGATAGAGGCGGGCGAGGAGATCGAGTTGAAGGTGGGAAGCACCACTCTTGTGATGAAAGAGGAGGAGGTGCATATAAAACGCGGAATAAACAGCGATTTTAGAATGAGCAATCTCTCAATCGATTTGCACAGTTGGGAAATCACCATAAACGGAATTTTAGGCGCTAAACTTAAGAGTTTGATGTCTTCCGTCATGTGCGAACCGTTGTCGGTTGACATATTCGGTTTGGAAACCTCCACGAAAGCGGGGCTGATGAATATCGGAACAATCAAATCTTTTATCGCGGCGGGGTTCGGTTTCCCGAAAATGCTAGGAATGGGATCGGACACCTCGGAGAATGTGGAATTCGGTATCAACATGTTGTTCACCGCATCGAGCTTGATGTTGTTGAGGGAAGGAAAAGCCCTTTTGGGTGCTAGTTTTATCTCCCAAGCCGGTTCGGAGGTCAAAATAGAGGCGGGATTCGCTTCCATTTTCGGATTTCCCGTTCCGGCCCTGGTGCCGGGGGATATGACTATTATGACGACTGAATTACACAAGAGGGTACTGGGAGAGGAGGATGAAGAGGTTGTCGAACATGAGGAAGTAGTTGTTGAGCATCAGGAGCAGCGTGTACAAGATGACGGGGTCGTAGTTGATGAGGATCACGCCGCTGTTGAGCAAGACGCGGTTGTTGTGGGAAGAGATGAGGCGGTCGTGGAACATGCCGAGGCCATAGTGGCGCGTGAGGCGGATGCCGTTGCGGAAGAGAGAAATGCCGCCGCGGTCGCAGTCGTCGTCGCCGCTCAAGATGAGGATATCGCAGTGGATGAGAGAGCTATCGCAGTGGAAAGTCGGGACGCCGGAGTGGAGAATGTGGCTGATGGGGTTCAATTGACAGAATAAACCAATAAGGAGTGATTTATTATGGACTGGACGCAGTATAAAGAAAAGCCGTTGGTGCTGTTTGAATACCAAACGGTGGACGAGGTCATCAAGGTGGCGGGGTACACTCCGTCGCACATAGTTGAGAGCATCATAGACGAACATGAGCGTAGCGAGTTGTTCCTTTTCAAACTTTTGGAAAATCCCAAAACGCATAAGGACGCGCTTCTGTTTTTTTCGTCCGCCATGCGGAAAAGGGAGCGTATGTGGTGGGGGCACATCTGCTTGTCGGATACGATGAAAGAGGTGAAGGAGTTCGGTGCTGCTCCACCGCCATTGCCAAAAGCCCCGGACGAGGAAGAGGACGCGTCCTTCATCGAGAAAATGAAATCTATCGACAAGGAAAGCTTCAAACCCAAACCAGTTTCGGTAGAGGGAACCAATCTTTCCGATCCCTCATCCTGGCCAGATCCGGCGTTGGGTGGAGATGGTAGATTGAAATTGTTTCCCGAACCAATGAATTCAATGCCTGGACGCGAAAAAACCGGTGCCGAGATGATGTTTGATCAAAAGGCGGACATGCTTGCCGCCATGTCGCCTGACGAACGGACTGTTTTTGATGAGAAGGAGGCGAAGGCGGGGCGGGCTTTCGCTGAGAAAACGGGAATGTCGATTCAAGAGTACGCGGGAATGATGATGGATAAAATGAACGCGGCGAAAAGTCAACCGCCTTTCGAGATCCCTTCGCAACCTGATCCCTTCGCCGCCTTGAAAGGTGATTTCGCGCGCCTCAAAGAGGTAATGAAAAAGAAAAAGGAGTTCGTCAAGGGGGAAATCGCTAAAATGAAGGAGGATTTGCCGAGTAAAGATGAAAAAGCATTATTCACCAGCGACAGAGCTCATTTGGCGTTGTCGAGAACGATGGACTGGATTTTGGTTCCCGACGACGACAACGCCATGGCCGCTTTTGAGATAGGGCGCAAGTGCAAAGGTGGAGAGAAGGCGGTTGGAACTCTCGCGCAATCGGCGTTTTGGAGCGGCACGAACCTCGCTCCCGGAAAAAACGTGATAGTCCCTCCCCCTCCCGGCCTTCCCGCCCGCGGCGTGTTCGGCGCCGTCTTTCAAGCAGCCTACGCCAAGGGAGGCAAAAGCAAGCCCAAAGAGCGATTGGAAATGTTTTTGGCGGCTGGTATTGAAGTGGCGCAAGGATTGCGAACTTGGGAAAAGCAGATCATTCCTGAAAACGACGGTGATCCATGGTCGGGTAAAAGCGGATTCGGCAGGGAATACAATTAAAACGGTGGCGGCTGAAAGCGATATTTGCCAATAATGGTTCTCGTGCTCGTTTAAGTCGTCGCTGGCGGCTAAGAGCTGACGCTGTAGACGAAATTGGCATACTTTAACCGTATTGCGGTATCGCGTATTGACCTTTCTCATGTCGCATATATATTATAGAGCGCTAAATGAGCTGGACGGCGATTTTTTCCAGCTTAACCGTCTCGCTTGATCCAGAGTAATTGTCACTTCGACTATTATTTATTGATTTTCACAAGCGGGAAAGACTAATTATGCTAGAGGGGTATTTTTCATTCGGAAACAGTTAATGAGATTGACAAAACAGAAATCACTGGTTTTATTGACGGCGATAATGCCGTTTTTCTTTTCAGGTTGCTCAACTTTCAATTACAAGGTTGAGATGGCTCCCTCCATGAGATTGTCAAGCGGGATCTATCCCACATATGAAATCGATTTCGTGGGAATCACGAGCACGGAGAAGCCACGCATGGCCGCTTATTCCGTCGACGAGTATTTCACTCCGGGAAATCCCTTCAGGGAAAACGTCGAAAAATTCACCATGCGTTTTTCCGATGCGACAAAAGGTCCCTTCACTCTGACGAAGGACAATCCGATATGGACGAAGTGGTTTGACCGAGGAGTCACTGAAGTTGTGGTTATCTCAAATCTGCCCGGTGTGTGGAAGGTTAAAGGAGGCGTGGCTGATGGACGCAGACTCTCCTTGCCGGTGAATACGGATCGTTGGCCCAATGGCCGCGATGTCGGCATACAGGTGAATCCGAGTGGTTTGGTTTTATTGAGTCCTCTTTTAGCTCCAGGAAAGTCTAAAAGCTGGTGGTGATTATTCGAACGTTTATTTGGAAAGAGACATAGGGGTTTTACCGCGGCCGCCTAGCCGCCAGGGAGTTCAAAACGCATGAGAGTGGAGCATATACATTGGCATGAAGGGTTGTTTCTCCAGCCACATCATCTTCAACAGGCTCAGCTTTCCATCACGACTCAGATCGTGGAACGCTTGAAAAACGTCTGCCAGTATCCCTATGGTTTAATTGCCGCGGATTTGAATATAGACGCTCTTGAGTCGTTTATAATTCAATTCAACTCCATTTGCGCCGTCATGCCTAGTGGCAGGACAGTGCTTTTTCCAGGCAACAGTGAATTGCCGGCGAAAAATATCAAAACAGCCTATGAGAAACGCCATGAGCGGATGACCCTTTATTTGGCCTTGCCTATCTATTCCTCCGCGGAAGGAAATACCGACGAGTCGCTTGGGGAGGACGGGCCCGTTCTCGGCAAACAGATTTTCCGCGTGGTGGAAAAAGAAGTTAGAGATGAGAATACCGGCGACAATCCGCAAATGGTTCAGTTCCGAAAATACAACGCGCGACTTGTTCTCGACTCCGACGATCATACGGATTTAGAGTTGCTGCCATTGATGCGCGTAGACCCCGCGTCGGAAGAGTCGAACTCGGTCCCGCTGAAAATAAATCAACAATTCATCCCCCCCTCCCTTCAGTTGACTGCGTCAACCGTGTTGCGAGCCAAGTCCTTGGAAATGCTCGACCTGATGAAAGCCGCTAGAGAAGATATGGTCGCACAGCTGAATAGAGCCGGATTCAACCCTGAATTGCTCTCCGGTGTTCAGCTTGAAAGAGTTTTGAGACTGCAGGTTTTAAATAAATATTGCGGTTGGGTTGATAGCGTGATCAACGTGGATCCTCTCCATCCTTTCGCTTTTTATCTGAAATTGCGTGAAATGCTGGGGGAGCTGGCCGCTCTTCAGCCCGCCAGAGATCTATTCGCGGTTCCAAGCTATAACCATGAGGATTGCCACCCTATATTCCATGAGTTGTTTTCCAGAATACGCTCTCTCCTCGCCAGCGACGAGTCCGGCAGCTACGTGAAAATCGATTTCACCCATGATGAAGGCTCTAAGAACGTTTGGTTCGCCGAACTCCGCGACGAGCATATTCTCAAGGCGGAAGACTATTTCCTGGCGGTGCAGAACATAGGGGACCCGAGACAACTTGTGAACGCTTTGGAGACCGGCGATCAGTTCAAGTTAATCGCTCCATCACAGGTCGATCAAAGAATCCGCGGCATCAAATTGAAGGAAGAGAGATATCCTCCCAGTATCCTGCCGGCGATTCCAGACGCTCTTTTCTTCAAGCTTCTCCGAGCTGACAGCTCTCGCTCGTGGAGCAGAATTAGAGACGAAAAGAAGATTTCAGCGGTCTGGTCCGAATCGGTCTTACCGAGAATTAAAGTGACCTTGTTCATCACCACTTTCGATAAAGAGGGGAATAAATGAATTTGAACCAAGTGTGTCATCCACTTTTTCAATATATCTGCTCTCTTTATCGGCACCAGGAAAATGGACAGGTGCCGCCGGAAGACAATGTGAGGGCCGATGTGCGCCATTGCTTCGAGTCCATGCGTGATTCCGTGCTTGGAAACACCATCCTCTCCGATCAATTATCTAAAATGGAACTCCCTTTGGTTTTTTTTGTGGACTACATGATAAAAGAGGGGCCATTCGAATTTAGTCAAACTTGGGTCGAACTCGCCAGAGATTTCAACGAGCTATCTGGCGATGAGAAGTTTTTCGACATGCTGGATGACACATTGGCCGATCCCGCTCCCAGCGCTACCGAGCGAATCTCCACGTTCTACACATGTATCGCTCTAGGGTTTTATGGGTGCTATGCTTCCGATCCATATTATTTGGAACGGAAAATCAAAATATGCGCGTTGCGAACCGGATTGGATGGCGGAGACTCCCTGAGGCAGCAATTCGGCGCCAGTGTTTACAAAACGGTTTTGAGGGAGAAGCGTTTCAAGGATCCGGGAAGAGCGGCTAGACCATTTCTTCTCGTGGCTTTGATCGTTTTGATCTCTGTTATTGTTGTGAATCTTGTGCATTACAATATGCTTGTCAACAAAACCCGGAAAAGATTTTACGATATCGTGAACCCTCGAATCGCCGAAAGTCAGCAGAAATCGCAACCGTTTTTCCAGATTTCGCAAACTGTGGTGAATGCCCCGCAGCAGCAAAATCAATCAACAAAGTTGATGGTGGCGCCTGAACCGTCGCCTACAAAAAACAAGGTGCGACAGTATCCCCAAGACGCAATACGCCAAGCCTCATGGTTTCCAGCCTACGAGGCTGGAACAAAACTGAACGAGCGTTACGACGTCAGAAAGAATAACTCTAAAAAATCAGAAAAGGGGGTGTCCAATCCACCTGTTCCCACCCAGACGGCGCCCGCGGTCCCTAAAGCGGGAGCAACGCAATCGTCACCAGTTCCAGCGCAAAAACCGCCCCAGACTCAATCACCCCCTAAACCGGGCCACTCGACACCAAAACCAACACGAGCGACTAAATGAGCTTTATATTCAATACCATAACAGTAGCGCAGACGGCTGCCACGAAATCTCCGAGTTTGAGCGGGATTGGCGCATGGCTTGAGAAGCACTGGCTTTTGCTGTTGTTGATCTTTATCGCTATCATCATTGTTTTTCTTCTAATATTCCTAGTGCTGATTCCAGCTCTGAGAAAATTGATATGGAGGATCAAGCAAGCTAAGGAGACGAAAAAATACAGCGAGGAGCTGTTGCTCAGAAAGCATCTCGCCACGGTGGCGCGCGGTGGTGAAGAGGGAGACGAGGCGGAATTGCAGGCCCTAAGTTCATATATCGCTGAAATCAAAGCCGAGCTGGCGTACGGGAAAAACGTATTCAAACGTGAAAGAAAAAACATCTACGACATCCCATGGTTTTTTCTTCTGGGCGAGCCGGGATCCGGCAAATCCACGCTGATGCGCAACAGCGGATTGGATATGCCGGCGAATATCGTTGATTTCTCGCAAGGCGAGTCCGGAACATCGACTTTTCACTGGTGGTTCGCGCCTGACGGGGTTGTCCTTGACGTCGCGGGTCGCATACTTTTCAACCGTTGGGGCGGGAAAGGCGATACGGAATGGCGGTATTTGATAAATCAAGCGAAGAAGATGCGACCGAATCATCCATTGAACGGGATAGTGGTGGCGATTCCAGCCGACAGCCTGATCGCCGATAATCCGGATCTCATCAAACGCAAAGCGAAAATGCTGTCCGATGAAATAGCTGTTCTCCAAAATTCACTTGGACTTTCTCTGCCACTATACGTGGTTGTTTCTAAAATGGATTGCGTGGTGGGATTCTCGGACATCTTTTCCGAGTTGGGCGATGAGGAACGGAAACGGATTTTCGGATGGAGCGGCGGCGGCGATTTCTCTTTCTCTCCTGATGAACTAGACGATTATTTCACATCCATCCACAAGGATATGAGCGACTACGCCGCCACGAGCATGCTTTCCGCTGAATTCTCTTCTGGTTCCGGAGCTGAACGGATGCAATCCGTGAAGGATATCTATTCTTTTCCCGACGCATTCGCCGATCTCAAAGGCAATCTCTCGCTTTACATGCAGACCATTTTCGGGGTAACCAACTGGTCTGGACGAAAATCTCTCCTGTTTAGGGGAGTTTATTTCACTTCGGCCCTTGATTATGGAAAACGTTTTGAGCAGGGCTCCGAAACCATTCCGGCGCAGGGTGAGCGGACGGAATCCTCTCAGAGTCTTCACGCGTCGAAACCGACGTTTATACATGATCTTTTCTCCCATAAGATATTTCCCGAGCAGGGGTTGGCTCGTTTTTTGCCGGAAATGCTTAGGAAACGCAGGCTACCTATTGTGGTGGCGGCCGCATTCGTTTTGATTGCGGCGGTATTCGTCGGATATTTCACGATAACTGATTCTCAAAAGGTGAAACGCGATGTTTCCACCTTGAAAAAAGAGTGGGGCCCGATTTTGCTTATGTTTGAGAAAAATCAGGTGGCGAAATCTCCCGCTATGAAGCTCGATAAAAACAATAACGCCGTAATGCTGCTCCTACGTCCAATGGAGGGAAGACCGGACCTTTCGCGTGAGGAGATGCTTCTGGCCTTGTTTAAAAAATCCAGGACGAATCTCGCCATTCCTCCAATATACAGATTCTCTCAACCTTGGGAGCGAATATATTCTGATAATATGATGGAGCATCAGCGCTTCAGAGTGTTGCAACTAGCCTACGCGTATATGCTTTTCCTGCCATCACTCGCCGCTACTAGATCTCAGTTTATCACCCCCCCTCCAAACGCGCCGTGGTCTGACGTGGATACGAATGCTCTGGCGTTGCTTATTAGAATGGAGGTGGCTGGCAAGGCGAGGAAGTATTACGGCGATAACAATTCGGACGACGATGATTATTTTATGTTGTCGGATATGTTCGAATTTCTATTCAACCACAACATCTGCAAACACGTTATGACGTTCCTCACCAACCCTGAATACAAAGCGGCTTTGCATCGAGAAGGTAAGTTGTACGCCGTTCAAAATCCCAACTCAAATACTTTTTTCATGCTTCAGGCAGGGTCAAGACGCGCTCAACTCGCCATAACGGCCGGACTGAATGAGTTTTGCGCCAAATGGGAGTCGTGCTCCGCCGATCCGGAGATGCTTTTCCATGATGTCAAATCCATATCGAGTTTGTTGGATGAGTTTAGGAGCGTTGAAGGCAAACTTAACGGCATTCAAGGAAAACTCACAGCTTTAGGAGACACTCCGTCCATCACTGAGGCAACTGGAATATTGGACTCCTGGCGCTCCTCTTTCAAGGAACTTGAGACGGTTACGGCGAAACTGAAAAACACTCAGAGTGAACTGGCTTATAGAGCTGACTTGAATCCCGACGCGTTGCTCCAGGAGACGGCGTACCAATTCTCTCTTAAAATGTTCAAGTCATATACCCAATTACAGAAACTCGTCTCTAGCGATAAACAATACGTTAGACGCGATAAGTTTTTACGTAATATAAAAAACAAGTTGATCGCATCCATAAAAAAAGCTGAAAACAACAGCCAATCGCAATTGATGGCGATTGACGCCAGAATGCGAGCGCATCTATATGATTGGACGAAACAGACCTATTCCGACCAAAAAGCCTATATGGATAGATTCAACCTATATGCGCAACTTAACGAACGTATGAATGCGAAACAGAGTGGCGTCACACTTTTTTCACTTGTCGATAAACTCGCGGTCGCACGCAAAATGGCGGATGATTTCAAAAAATCAATCAATGAGAAAAAGAACCAGTCCAAAGGCGATAAATACTACGCCTCGGCGATTAGCAGCGTACTGGCCGTATTCAATTTAGCGTATGATATGAGACGTTATCAGCTTTATTCGGATGTCTTGACAAAGGCGCCGCAATCCGGCAAGGAACTTGCCAAGCTGATTGCGAACCAGAGCGTTACGGAACGAATGATTCCAGCTCCGGTTTTTCCTTTGAAACCAGCGTCAAAAACCGGAACATTCAATAATTCTTTTCATCCAGACGCCGCGAAAAAGTATATCGACGCTTGGAATGAGTTGTCTGTAAAACTCGTGACCGGCAAGAAATGCGACCGCGACGTCGCGGGGAGAAACGCGTTGCTGGCCGAATACGCGAAATCCGTGAACGCCATCTCAGCGTACAAAAGGGATTACGTGAAGTACTGGAGCCAGGATATACGCAATTTCGCGATGTTCCCATCTGCCGCGTCTTGGCCTGGTTTCAACGAAAAGATCGAAGGACTCAAAGCGTATCAAGTCAATGGCGCGATCCAATACCTTTCAGAACAAGGCATCTACGCTCTTAAAAATCTGAAATTCACCAACGTGATCCTAAAGCGTTCGGTGGCGGAAGGGATCCTTTTCTACCAAACGCAGCTCAGTCTCCTCACGGGGGCGTTTAACAAGCAAAGCGAGGCGTGTCTGATCTCCTGGCAGGATATCCCAACGGAGCAGGAGGATTGCTGCAAATATATCATGGAACTGACAAACGAAAAAATATCCACCACCCTCTTTTCCGTTTTCTCCATCAATAATAAGACCTCTCTTTTATGGTGGAACGACTTTATTCAAGTCGCCACTGATGCTCTCGGAAGCCATATCACCGGATACGTTATGGCGCGCACCAGACAATTCGCCGAGGTTTACAGGCAGTTTCCTCTTTGCAACACGCTGATGCGGGAGGACAGTTTGTCTATCGCCGAGGTGGATACAGCCAGCATCAAACTGTCGCAATACCTTAAACTTCCTCCGGGGGCGATTATGCCGACCACGGCTGGAAAAATCAAACAAAAAACCGCTCCGAAATTGAAAAACAACAATAAGAAAATACTTTCGCTTATTCGTAAGATCAGACCATATTATTTGCTTGATGACGATTCGCAGAGAAAATGGTTCTTCAAACTCGGAACGGTGTTGGATGTCCTGAAAAATAAGACAAATCCTTTGTTTTGGAACATCGCTGTCGCCAATAACAGAATACAAAAGAAGGTCCCGGAAGGAGTCGAATATAAGGATATGCTGCCGGCCGCGGAGAAGTACAGATTCTTCGAATTCTATATGGACGGAGTGCGATTGGGAAATAGAACCACAACCGCGTACTCGGATGGGTTGACACATGCGATCAAGGACATCTATGGCTATATCAACGCAAGCAACATCACCATCGCTTTCTTCGAATTCGCCAACAGCAAGCAGCCGGGCGCGACACTCAGCTTCGATGGAGACTGGGCGCCCGTCAACCTTTACCTGAGACCAGGCGTGACCTTCGATCCGAAACAGAAAATCCACTACATTCCATTAACTTTTACCGACAAGCAAGGCGACAACTGCTTCTATTGGATTGGTTTGTCCTTCAATGGAAAGACCCCCATGCCGTCGCAATGGCCAACATTGAACGACTGGTTTTCTTTCGATAAAAAGAAAATCGCCGAAAAGCGCAATATCAACCACCAGATATATTTCTTGCTCCAGCAAGGGAATTTCGAAAAAAACAAAAGCGACCTCGTTGACGCCATGCGCGCCGCGGCTCCTCCGGGGGCGGTGGCGGCTTGGGAGTTCTATCTGCCTTCGGTGACGCGGGAACTGCGTGTGCCAAAGATAAAGAAAGGCGGAAAACGTCGATCCAACCAATTGAACGCCCCCCTCTACAATGCCAACGCCAAGGTGCCGGACACTGGAGCGAGTTTGATGCGCTATCTTCAAGTGCGTGTCGATGGCAAAAACGTCTCTGAAAGATTTCAAACTATGATCCCGGATATCAATAGAACTCGATCCATGCACTTGCTCGTGCCAATCAATTCGAAAAATATCGAGATACAATTTTTCCAATACACTGACGATGTGAAGCCAGCGAAAACCATAAAACTAGGCTCTGATTACCCTATTGTCAATCTGCTTGCCAAAGAAGGAATCGTGCCTGAAAACAATAAAAACGGTTTTTTGATCCCATTACGCGTTCAATCAGGGAAAAATACAGATTATTACTATTGGCTTGGCGTCAGAGCCGCCAATCTTTACAAATGATACCGCCGCTCCGCGTTATCGCGGACAACATTGCCACACCGTCTTCTTGCGTAGGATAGCGTTGCTTAGGCGAAAATTCGCCAAAGGCTGTTGGCTTACCCGACAATAGACTCGAGATGAGCCGTTCGCTCATCTATGGCATGTGAAAAGAAGGCGGATTCCACATTTGAAAAGGAATCGGAGATTCGATGCCATATTGCCTTCGACGATGAATTTCCCCAGAATCCTGAAAACGCGCCACCGAGTAGCGTAGAACATCAGGTGCGCGCGCCAAATATGAAAGGTGAGCACCCGAGGTGGAATGTTGGCATTCGCGCTGCGCCCGCTTGGACGGTCGTAGTTTATGAAATCTGTGAGATACGCTTCGGACGTGGTATTCTCGGCGGTTTGAGACATTTCATACAATTTCGTGCCGGGAAACGGTGTCACGCGAAAAAAATAGGCGTGGTGCGCCGGCAGGGAGGCCGCGAAAACCGCGTTTTTCCTCAACGTCTCGATAGTGTCGAATGGTAGTCCCATCATAAAAAAGAGCCCCACTCGGAAGCCTTTTTCGACTAGCGAGTTCACTGTCGCCTCCACTTTCCGCAAATCCAAATCTTTCTCAAGCGAATCGATAACGTTTTGATCCGCCGATTCGACCGCGACTATCGCGAAATAAAAGTTCGCCTTTCTCATCAGATTAAACAATTCATCATCGTTAATGTCAGCTCTTATCCCGTTTGGCAAAGCGAATCGCAATTTTTCGTTGAGCCCGCGCTCGACGATCCCGCGGCAGATATCCTTGGCCCGCTCCGGAAGCAGCGTGAAATTATCGTCCCATATGTGAATTTCTCCCGCTTTGAATTCATCAGACAATCGCTCAAGTTCATTCAAAACATTCTCGACGCTCCGCGTTCGGAAACGGTTTCCATGTATGATTTTCGTGCAGTTGACGCAATGATAGGGACAACCCCGTTCGGTTATGATGGAGAATACGGGCTGTTTGCCAGGCACTCGGTAACGAAAGCCGGCGATAAGATGCAAAGCCGGAAAGGGGAGCGAGTCCAGGTCGTCGATAAACGGAGGCCGGGGATTGACGACTATTTCCCGCTTGTCGGAACTCCAATACGCAACCCCCGGAATATCCTCGATTGGAACGGCTTTCGCCAAAGAGGCGGCTTGAATCTCGCCTTCCCCCAATACGACGACATCCGCATATTCGGGAATGAGCTTCTCGTATTCGATCGTGGGGAACGGTCCGCCCCAAATAATTGTTCTATCGGGAAACTCCGAACGGATCATCTCAGCCAACTTCAAACCCGAATGCGCTTGCGACACGTTGGCGGATATTCCTATCCTGGAATGTTTGGACGCTAGACTCCGCGCTTTGGAAAAAAAATCGCCTTTGACGACCGCTCCGTCGAGAAAATCGACATCCAAACCATTTTTCACCATCACCGCGGCTATGGAAAGGGCACCCAATGGTTGGAATTTAAACCACAATTTGTATTCAGGAACCACTATCAACATACTCAAAATCCTATGATGCCACATTCAAGTTTGAAGTGCAACTTATGTCGTTTGATTATTAACCCGACAATTAAATATTTGACATTATTTAATTCGTCCGAGACAAGACGGCATGTCAAATATATTTATGTGGGCTTAATAATAACGCCAATTGATGTATTATCATTAATCGAGCAAGATTAATCCCCGACGAAGGAGTTGCCATGAGCAAGAAATACAGTCAATTGACATTACGTGAAAGATACACCATAGAGGATTTAAATCAAGCGGGTTACACACAAAGTTTCATATCTGAAAAACTTGGGTTTCATAAATCGACGATATCGCGCATCGCTTTGATTGAGTTT